>NZ_KI272822.1 GCF_000469505.1 Leptotrichia sp. oral taxon 215 str. W9775
TTTTTTTTTAATCTTCAGATTATATTTTTTCTTCAATTCTTTTTGAATAGGTTTTAAAACCCAATTATCAATATCACAAATACGATAATTAGCTGGTACATCTAGTAATCTTCTAAATTCTTCAATACTAACTTTCCATATCCCTGTTGTCCTAAACTGTTTCATTCTCCTGTAAAATTCTTTAGTGTAGCTAGATTTTAATTCAATAAATTCTTCTAATTCAAATCTAGTAAATAATCCTTCTGTGAGAACATTTAACACCCACGTAAATTCTTCGTTAACTTTAACTTTAACAGTTTGATTATCTTTATCAACTTTTGTACTTCGTAAATAATACAAATCTTACAATTTCCTTTTCATTCTCCCATCCCCAAACACATTGAATCAATTTGTCATACATTGATTTTAATTCTTTGAAAAATAAATCAGTGCTATGAGATGTTTCGTATTTTGTCAATTCCTTCAGATAATCAAATGTAAAAGTAATTTCTTGTTCGTTTTTCTCTCTCATTCTGCTAACAAATTGCTATAAATAAATCCAATTCTTTGGACTTAAAATTTCTGAGAGCAACTTTGTTCATTTCATTTCTATATTTTACAATCTCATTCATAAAAACCTCCAGCATAGATATCATAGCATATTTCTCAATTAAAAACAAGTATTTTTAAAAAATCGGGTAATTTCTTGTTTTAAAGTGGGTAATTTCTT
>NZ_KI272823.1 GCF_000469505.1 Leptotrichia sp. oral taxon 215 str. W9775
TCCTCTTCATTTTTTCTTGCTTATTTGGTATAATTAGTTAATTATTGTGTCTTTTTATAGCATTTTATTAGAAATTAAAAAATAGATTTTTTAAATATTATCTATAAAATTGTATGTAAAAATGTTATAATAAGAATATATTTATATGGAAATATTAGCTGAAAGTTGAAAGATAGTGTGTAATTTAATATTAGATATGAAAAAATTTGGAAAAGAATTACTTCTACAATAGAAAAACATGATATTAATATAAGTAGTTTTACTTATTAATATATAATAATTTTTTAGGAGGTTCAGTAATGAAAAGTATTAAGGAAGATTTTTCTTTGATGGCAATTCTACTAATACCGGTGGCAGTTGCTATAAATTTTACAGGATTTGGTATTGTGAAAGTATTACAGCTCCCAATATTTTTAGATTCTATTGGAACTGTTTTTATCAGTTTAATTGCGGGTCCATGGATTGGGATAACAACAGCAGTTATAACTAGTTTGATTACGGGAAGTTTTTCGCCTGAATATTTTGTATTTATGCCACTTTCCATAATTATGGCTCTTTGTATGGGTATTCTTGCAAGATTTAAATTTAAGAATATAATTATTAAGACTATTTTGTGTGCATTTTCTCTTGTAGTAATTGCGATATTAGTATCTGCACCTATAATAGTATATGTTTATGGTGGAAATACTGGAAATGCTACAGCTGGAATAACAGCCTTTTTCCTTGCAACAGGAAGTAATATATGGAATGCGGTCTTCAGTACAAATCTTATTACTGAAACAACAGATAAAATTATAACAGTTATAGTTGCTATGGCTATAATAAAAGCTATGTCAGCTAGATATTTAATTAAATTTAAGTATGGGAAAAACTATATAAAATCTGACAAAAATATTTAAATTAGGAATATTTAATATGGAACTTTTAATAGAGAAAGTTAATATTGTTAATTTTAATTCTGAAAAATCTAATATTACAATGCTGAGTGATTATTTCATATCAGTATTGTAATATTATATAAGTATCTTGCAAAAAACAGGAGAATAATCATATGACAAAAAATGATATGAAAAAACTTTATCCAATAACAAAATTATTTATAAGTTTAGCTTTGATTTTGTCTTTATTTATAGTTTCAAATTATATTTATAATTATTGTATGGCTATTATTTGTGGAGTAATTGCAGTTTGTTTTGGAGTTAGTTTGAAAACTTATGTAAAAAGGCTATTTTTTAGTCTGTTTTGGCTTTTACTGGCTATTTTTATTGTTCAAAGTATATTTTTACCTTCTGGAGAAGTTTTATTTAAAATAGGAATTATTTCAGTTTATAAGGAAGGACTTTTTAAAGCGGTAATTTTAACTTCAAGAATAACAGCATTTGTATCAATATTGACTTTATTGATTTTGATAACTCCTGCTAAAGAATTTACCATTGCATTGGAAAAAAAGGGACTTAATCCAAAAGCGGCATTTATCCTGCTATTATCATTACAAATGATACCTGAAATGACAAAACAGGCTAATGTAATAATGAATTCACAAAAAGCCAGAGGAGTTGAAACAGAAGGGAATATTCTGGTAAGAGCGAAGGCATTAATTCCAGTTTTTATACCGTTGGTACTGTCTTCAATAGTCAATACTGAAGAAAAAGCTATCACGCTGGAAGCTAGAGGATTTTCAATTGGAGAGAAAAGAACAATATTGGATGACATAAAAGAAACTGAAAATGATAAAAAGATAAAGATTCTTCTTGTGATTTTCTTAATTCTATGTATTATCTGGAGGGTTTATGTGTTATTTTAAATTGGAAGATGTAAGTTATAAATATCCGTTGGAAGATAGAGAAATATTGAAAAATATAAATCTGGATATAAAAAAGGGTGAATTTTGGGCTGTTATTGGAAAAAATGGTAGTGGAAAAACAACTCTCTGTAATGTATTAAGAAGATTTATTCCTGATTTTTATAAGGGGGAACTCAAAGGGAAAATAACTTTGGAAGGCAAGGAATTAAAGGATTATTCTGCAAAGGAAATTGTACAGAAGGTAGGATTTGTTTTTCAGAATCCTTTTACCCAAATAAGTGGAGTTAAGGAAACTGTTTTTGAAGAAATTGCTTTTGGGCTTGAAAATCTCGCTTTAGATGCAGAATATATAAGAAAAAGAGTTGAGGAAACACTTAAATTACTTCATATAGAGGAATTAAAGGATAAAAATCCTTATGAACTTTCTGGTGGTCAAGGACAGAAGGTTGCACTTGCTTCAATAATTGCCATGGATCCGGAAATTATGGTAATTGATGAACCAACTTCACAACTGGATCCAAAAGGAACAGAGGAAATATTTGAAATAATTGATATACTGAAAAAAGAAGGAAAAACTATTATACTTGTGGAACATAAACTGGAACTGATAGCTGAATATGCTGAAAAAGTTATGGTACTTGATGAAGGGGAAATGATTTTATCAGGAAATACAGAAGATGTATTAAAAAACAAAATATTGTTGGAAAAGGAAATTGGAATTCCACAATATGCAGCTCTTGCTTATAGATTAATGGATGAAGGTAAAGTTCAGTTTGAGGAAATTCCAATAACTAAAGAAAAGGCAGTGGAAGTTTTTGCACACAAAAATTTTTTGGCAGAAGATTCTAAAATAGAAGAAAATACCTGTCAGGAGGAGGAAAAATGAGTTTTGTAAATATAAATGATGTGAGTTTTGCTTATCCTGATGGAACTGTTGCCATTGATAATATTTCCCTTAGTATAGAAAAAGGGGAAAAAGTAGCAATAGTAGGTCAGAATGGTGCAGGAAAAACAACGGCTGTAAAAATGTTAAATGGACTTTTGAAGCCTACTTCAGGAGATATTGTCATTGACGGATGGAATACAAAAGACTATAATGTTGCTAAAATGAGTAGAAAGGTAGGATACGTGTTTCAAAATCCTATGGATCAGATTTTTCATAATAATGTATATGATGAAATAGAATTTGGACCGAAAAAAATAGGATATTCTGAAAATGAAAGAAAAAATTTAGTTGAAACTGCTCTGGAACTGACAGAATTAAGTGCATCTGCAAAGGAAAATCCCTATAATCTTCCCTATTCAGTAAGAAAATTTGTTACTATTGCTTCAATTATAGCTATGGATACAGATGTCATCATTATGGATGAACCAACTGCAGGCCAGGATATGAAAGGAATGAAAATTTTAAATAATTTAATAAAGAAACTTTCAGAAAAAGGAAAAACAATAATTACAATTACACATGATATGGAGTTTGTTGTTAATAATTTTGACAGAGTTGTAGTTATGGCGAATAAAAAAATAATAGAAGATGGAGACAAAAGGAAAATTTTCTGGAATGAAGAAGTACTTAAAAAAAGTAAGATAAAACAGCCATATATAAGTGAACTGGCTAAAGAACTGTCAATGGGAGGAAATGTTCTTTCAATAGAGGAGTTTATAAAAGAATTTAAAAAGTAGAAAGAAATTAATTTAATTGATAGATTATCCACCTCGTGTGTGGGAAAATAAAAAGGGAGAATGCGTATCCCGGAAAATATAAAAACGTAAATTAATATATGAGGAAATACGATGGAAAGAAAATATTTTGAAGGATTTGAAGGATTGAAAGTACCTTATCTGTTTTTTGAATCTGAACGTGGAGAAAAATTTAAAAATAATATTATAATATTTCATGGAGTAACTGAGCCGATAGACAGATATGAAGAATTTGGGAAATTTCTATCTGCAAATGGATACAATGTTTTTGTACCTGAAATTAGAGGCCATGGGGAACTGAAAACTTCAGAAGTATGTGAATTTGGTAAAAAGGGAATAAAAGCAGTTTTTGAGGATATAAATCTTTTTTTCAAAAATGAACTTATACCTAAAGGAATAAAAGCGGAAAATACTACTATATTTGGACATAGTATGGGGTCATTGATAGCAATGAAATGGGTTATTGAAAATAATTACAAGTATTTTATTTTATCAGGATTTCCTCTTCAGAAAAAGTTATCAGTTTTCTTGGGAAAAATGTTAACAGGAATGGAAAAACTTTTATTTTTTAAGAAAAAGTCCTTTATGAATAAGGAATTTAAGAAATATAATGATTATTTTAAACCTAATCAGACAAAATTTGACTGGCTTACAAGGGATGAAAATGAAGTAAATAAATATGTAGAAAGTGAGTTTTGTGGATATCCCATATCACCAGGAGTGTTTAATGGGATTTTGGGAATGATGGGGTTTATTAACAGAAGTTATAAAAAAGTACGAAAAGACGCAAACATGCTAGTAATTTACGGGACAGAAGATAAATCTGTAAATATAGAGTATGTTACTAAAATACTTGAAATTTTGAAGAAAAAGAAAAGACGTATAAATGTGCTGGAAAATAAAAATGGGAGACATGAGTCATTAAATGAAATCAATAAGTACGAAATTTATGATGAAATACTGAAATGGTTAAATGAAAGAGAGAAATAGAAACTAAAATAGAAACTAACGCTGGAAAAGATGTAATAGGAGGAAATTATATGAAATATAAAAATTTAGTAAATGGGGAATGGAAGGAATCAGAAAAAGAAATAAAAATATATTCACCAATCAATGATGAAGAGCTTGGAAGTGTTCCGTCAATGACAAGGGAAGAAGTTGACTATGCAATGGAAACAGCTAAAATTGCCCTTGGTGGTTGGAGAAGTCTGGCTGTAGTTGAAAGAGCAAAATATTTGTATAAAGCTGCAGAAATTTTAGAAAGAGACAAGGAAATAATAGGAACTGTACTTGCAAAAGAAGTTTCAAAAGGAATAAAGGCTGCAATTAGTGAGGTTGTAAGAACAGCAGATCTTATAAGATATTCAGCTGAAGAAGGACTTAGATCTGTGGGAGAAATTGTAGAAGGTGGAAGTTTTGAAGCAGCAAGTAAAAGAAAAGTGGCAATGGTAAGAAAAGAACCTATGGGACTTGTACTTGCAATAGCACCTTTCAACTATCCTGTAAACCTTTCTGCATCAAAAATAGCTCCGGCATTGATAGGAGGGAATGTAGTTTTATTTAAGCCACCTACACAGGGAGCTATTAGTGGGCTGTTACTTGTAAAGGCTTTTCATGAGGCAGGTATACCTGCAGGAGTTATAAATACAGTAACAGGAAAAGGTTCTGAAATAGGAGATTATCTGATTGCCCATCCATTAGTTGATTTTATAAACTTTACAGGAAGTACTCCAGTTGGAAAGAGAATAGGAGAGCTTGCGGGAATGCGTCCTATATTGCTTGAATTGGGAGGAAAAGACGGAGCAATAGTTTCAGATGATGCTGATCTTGAAAAGGCGGCAAAGGATATAGTAAGTGGAGCATTCAGCTATTCAGGACAGAGATGTACTGCAATAAAGAGAGTTCTTGTAATGGAAAGTGTTGCAGATAAGCTGGCTGGACTGATAAAAGCTGAAGTTGAAAAGCTTACTGTAGGAGATCCGTTTGAAAATGCTGACATTACCCCGTTAATAGATAACAGGGCAGCAGACTTTATAGAAGGACTTATAGAAGATGCACAGGAAAAAGGTGCAAAAGCATTAACTCAAATAAAGAGGGAAAAAAATCTTCTATGGCCTGTGCTGTTTGATCATGTGACACTTGATATGAGAATAGCATGGGAAGAACCTTTTGGTCCAGTTTTACCATTAATAAGAATAAAATCTCTGGATGAAGCTATTGAAATATGTAACGGTTCCGAATATGGACTACAGACATCGGTATTTACTAAAAATATAGTTCAGGCTTTTGATATAGCAGGAAAACTGGAAGTTGGAACAGTTCAAATAAATAATAAAACTCAAAGAGGTCCTGATAATTTTCCATTTTTAGGAATAAAAGGTTCAGGAGTAGGAGTACAAGGTATAAAATACAGTATTGAGAGTATGACTAAGATTAAATCTATAGTTATTGATTTATAATAGTGTTTCTGTTTAAAATGACAGAAATATCCGTTATAAGAGTAATTTAGTATTTACAATAGGTTGTCTCAATGAGATAATCTCATTTGAGGCAACTTTTTTTAAAGGAGAAGAATATTGAAATTAGTTTATCTGGATAATGCGGCATCCACAAAGATATCTTCAGGTGTTTTGGAAAAAATGATGGAATCATATAGTGAAAATTATGGTAACCCATCTTCAACCCATAAACTTGGTCAAAAAGCAAGGGCGGCAATAGAAACTGCTAGAAGTATGATTGCAGGATATATTGGAGTGGAGAGCAAGGAAATTATATTTACATCAGGAGGGGCTGAAGGAAATAACCTTGCAATAAGGGGAGCATTAAATGCTTATAGTTCCAAGGGAAAGCACATTATAACTTCAAAGATAGAACACTCAACTGTTTTAAAGACGTGTCAGCAGCTTGAAAATGAAGGATATGAAGTGACATATATAGATGTTGATGAAAATGGTGTTATAAACCTTGAACAGCTGAAAAATTCAATAAGAAAAGACACTGTAATTGTGTCAATAATGTATGCAAATAATGAAACAGGAGTGAAACAGCCAATAGAAGAAATAGGACAAATACTGGAAAACACAGATATAATATTTCATACAGATGCAGTTCAGGCAATGTGTAAGGAAAAGATATTTCCAAAGGATTTGAAAATAGGTGCGATGACTGTGACAGCACATAAATTTTATGGGCCGAAGGGAGCGGGATTTGTCTATCTTGATAAAAAGTTTCAGGTTGAAAAGGAAATATGGGGAGGATCTCAGGAAAGAAACCGACGGGCTGGAACAGAAAATCTTCAGGGAATTTTAGGACTGGGAACTGCAATGGAAGAAGCATATGAAAATATGGATAAAATAGAGGCAATGGAAGAAGAGATACACGAATATCTGGAAAGACGTCTTAAAAATGAAATAGAAGATATAAAAATTAATGGAGAAAAATCGCCAAGATTAAAAACAATTACAAATTTATGTCTGAAAGGCTGTGATATACAGACTCTTTTAATTGCACTTGATTTAAGGGGAATATGTGTGAGCGGCGGTTCGGCATGCATGTCTGGAGCACATGAAGATTCTCATGTTTTAAAGGAAATGGGATTAAACAGTGAGGAATTGAAAAGTTCTTTTAGAATAAGTATTGGAAAGGATACGACAATTGAAGAAATTGACTATTTTGTAGAAAATCTAAAGGAAATTGCAAAAATAGAAAGAGGTATATAGTCTGGAACGTAAAAAAATATATAGTTGAGGCGTATCTGACAACACAAAATTAATTTAGCAAAATTATATACAGGAAATTTTAATTAATTGGAAATAGGGGAAGATAGATGCATAATGAAAAAAGGAAATATAAATTTCTATGTGTAAGTGATATTGAAATCTTAAGAAATATGGAGGAAAAATTTCTTAAGGAAAAGTTTGGAGATATTGATTTTATCATGTCTGCAGGAGATGTTTCAAACTATTATCTTGATTATCTGGTTTCTACACTGAATAAGGATCTTATATGTGTAAATGGAAACCATGTTTACAATAGGGATTATCCAATAGAGTTTGCAAAGGTTATAGATGGAAAATGTATAAAATACAAAGGCTTGAGAATACTTGGGCTTGATGGATGTAAGGTTTATTCATTTAAGGAACATCAGTATACAGAAAAACAGATGAAATTAAAAATATTAAAGAACATATTTTTTCTTATAAAGGGAGTGGACATAGTTTTAACTCATGCACCTGTTGAAGGGATTCATGATGTAAACGACGGAGTCCATAATGGATTTAAGGTATTTCATGAAGTTATAAAATATTTTAAGCCTAAACTTTGGATACATGGCCATATCCATTTATCGAATTTCATGAATTATCAGGATACGGAAGTAGGAGAAACTATTGTATCCAACACTTTCGGATATAGAATATTTACGATTGAAAAATAAATAATTGGAGGAAAAATGGATAGCAGGAATTTAATATATTTTTCAGAGGCACAGTCTGCTTATAAAAAATTTTTGAAATCATCCAGAGGAATTCTGGGATTGAATTTTAAAAAACAGGAAAATCTGAAATCCTTTGCTGAAGTACAGAAGGAAGAAAATGCCTATAACAGCGTAAATTTGGGGATAAAGGAAATTCCATTAGGGAAAATAGTTGGAAGTGTTGAAAAATATTCGTATTTTGATAAAAATTTTGTTCCTAAAAATAATATTGTAAAACAAAGATGGATAAGTATTTACACAGCATACATGGCGGAAACAATGCTCCCACCCGTTATTCTTTATAAAATAAAAGATGACTATTATGTATATGATGGAAATCACAGGGTTTCTGTAGCTAAATTTTTGAATTTTGCTTCAATTGAAGCTGAAGTTGAAGAATTTTTACCTACTAAAGATACAAAGGATAAGGTAATTTACCGTGAACATATGTTTTTTGAAAAGGAAACAGGAATTGAAGGGATAATATTGTCAGAACCAATAAAATATAAGTATTTACGTGAAGAAATAGAAAGTTATACTAATCTTTTAAGTAAAAGAAGAAATAAGGAATTTACTTTAAAAGAGGGTGCGGCAAAGTGGTATAAGGAAGTATTTTTACCAATAAAAGTTTTACTGGAAGAAAATAATACAGCAGAAAGTCAGAAAAATAATATAAATGATGTATTTATGTTTTTGTTGGATCATAAATATTATCTGAGTAAAAATGAAGGAAAAAATAAAGGGTATCTTTACAGTACAATAGATTTTATAAATCTTGTGAAAACGAATGGGAATAGAAATTTGCACGACATATGCAAAATTGAAACGCAGGAAGCCATTGATAAGTATATAAAACTGGCGGTACTGGATGAAGAACTGATAGATCCGGAATTTCAGCAGAAAAAAGAAAAAAAGGAACTTTTAAAGAAGGAAATATCAGAATATATTTCTGAAGCTCTGGAAAAACTTCCTGTAAGATATTCAGAATATTTATCTGGGACAGATAATCAGGAAGATATTTTTACAGAATATATTTTAGAATATATGAAAATTTTAAATAAGGGAAAAAAACTGGAAATATTAAATACAGGAAGTGGACAGCAGGAACTGGAAGATAAAACGGAAAGTACTGATTTCCATGCAGAAAAGAAAATATCAGTATTAAACTATATTCTTGAAATATTTTTACCAATTACAGAAATTTTAATGTGGATAAATGAAGAAAATGTATTTTCACCAAGAGAGTACGGAAATCTTCAGAATGAATTTTTCCATTTGCTAAGATTAAAAAAGATTCTTTTATCAGAAGGAAAAAGTGCAAAATATGAAAATATAATGGCAGAAAATATAAAAATTGCTGTTGATACTAAAAATATGGATATGCTTTATGGAGTGAAAAAACTTCTTGTGAAGGAAAAGGAAAAAGAATTTTTAAAGAATTTGGAAGATGCTGAAAAATTTAAAAAATTACTTGAAAAATATGGAGAAATAAAAAGATATGAAACATATACTGATTTTTTTATAATGCTTGATAACTATGGAGAAAAGAAGTTTATAACTAGTATTGAAAAGGATTTGGAAGAATTTTACAGTTTTGATGAAATTATAAATGAATATAAGACACAGGAAGTAATGCACATGGAAAGAAATACAATTCTGAAAAATAGTTACGAAAAAAATTCGCAGGAAAGATACGAATATGGATTTATTGATTTTTTCATAATGAAAAATTTAGGAGAAATTTAAATGGAAGGATGGCCGGAATGAAAATAAAAGCTATATTTATGGATATGGATGGAACTCTTTTGAAAAGTGACCATACAATGTCAGATAAATTAAAGGAAAAATTAATAGAACTTGATAAAAATGGAGTGAAAATATTTATTTCAACGGGTAGAATGTACGCCGCAGCACTTCCATACCTGAAACAGCTGGGGATAACAACTCCAGTTATAACATATAATGGTGGAAAAATAGTGGATCCTTCCACATCGGAAACACTTTATGAAAATCCTGTTACAGCTGAAACAGTAAAAAGGGTAATTGAAGTGTCAAGGGAAACAGGAATACACTTAAATCTTTACTCAGATGATAAGCTTTATGTGGAAAATGAAACTCCGGAAGGAAAGGCATATGCTGAGAAAACAGGACTGAAATATGTTCTTGTTAATTTTGATGAATTTATTGGAAAAACTTCAACAAAGGCACTATTTCTTGGAGAAAATGAAAAGCTGGTAAAATTGAAGGAAGAACTTGAAAGGGAGTTACCTCAGTCAATTTTTGTTTTTTCACAGCCTACATATCTGGAAGTGCTGAACAAAGGTGTGAGTAAAGGAAAAGCTGTAAAAGAACTGATGAATAAATACGGATTTTCAGAAGATGAAGTTATGACCTTTGGAGACCAGTGGAATGATTTTGACATGCTTAAACTGGTAAAATATGGATATCTTATGGGAAATGCTTCAGAAGATCTTAAAAAGGAATTTACGGAAGACAGGATAACTTTATCAAATGATGATGAAGGAATCTATCATATAATAAAAGATATTTTATAAAAAACAGGTGGTGCAATGGAAAAGAAAATAGCACACTTAAAGCTGCATACGGAATATTCCCTTCTTGAAGGAGTAGGGAAAATAGAAGAATACATAGAAAAAGCCGGAAAGCTGGGCATAGACACTCTTGCAATAACGGATACTGCAATGTTTGGAGTAATAGAATTTTATAAAAAGTGTAAGAAATCCGGAATAAAACCTATTATCGGGCTGGAAGTATTTCTAGATGGAATAATATCGGAAGGTGAGTATTCACTGACTCTTCTGGCAAAAAATAAAAATGGATACAGGAATTTATGTAAGTTATCTTCAATTTCATACAGCCGTTTTAACAGAAGAAGAAATAAAATAAAATATGAAGAACTGCTGGAATACAGTTCAGATTTATTTATTTTATCGGGAGGAATACACGGTGAAATTGTTGATGGGTTAAGCCGGTATAAATATCCTGAAGCAAAAAAAGTTGCAATGAAACTGCATAAGGATTTCATGGAAAATTTTTATATTGAAGTGCCTGCTGCTATGAGGCTTGAAACAGTGAGAAAATCACTATTTGAAATGATAAGGGAAACAGGAATAAATTATATAATAAATAACGACGTCTATTATCCTGAAAACGGAGAAGCAATACTTCAGAAAATACTTTCTTCCATAAAGGAAGGAAACAGGATAGAAGCAGACCGTTATGAAATATTATATGATGATTTGTATTTGAAATCCTATGATCAGATGAAACAGAATTTTTTAAATTTTGAAGATGAGTTATTTGATAAAGGAATTGAAAATATTAATTATGTTGTAGAAAATTGTAATGTTGATTTTGAGTTTGATAACTTCAAGTTTCCAAAATATGAACTTCCTGAAGGAACAAGTGAAGAACAGTATATAAGAAAGCTGGTATATGAAGGGGCAGCTTTAAAGTATATGGGAAAACGTATTGAGGAAGATGCTGATAATGTAATAGAGGAAAACGAAAAAAAAATAAAGAAAGAACTGGAAGATAATGGCTTTAAGCAGGTAATCGAAAGACTGGAATATGAACTTCAGATAATAAATAATATGGGATATAACGGTTATTTTATAATTGTCTGGGATTTTATAAGATTTGCAAAAAATGCTGGAGTATTTGTAGGTCCTGGAAGGGGTTCTGCCGCTGGAAGTCTTGTTTCTTATGTTCTTGATATAACAGAAATAGATCCCTTGAAGTATAATCTGATTTTTGAAAGATTTTTAAATCCTGAAAGAATTTCAATGCCGGATATAGATATAGATTTCGATCAGGAACAGAGGGAAATTGTCATTGAATATGTTCTTAAAAAGTATGGTTCACAGCATGTGGCACATATAATAACCTTTGGTACACTGAAGGCGAGGGCTGCAATAAGAGATGTTGGAAGGGTTCTTAATATAAACCTGAAAAAAGTCGATGTGGTGGCAAAAAATATACCATTTAACATGGATTTAGAAGATTCCCTTAACAATATTGAAGTTTTGAGAAATCTTTACAATGAAGACAATGAAGTAAAAACGATGATAGACTATTCCAGGAAAATTGAAGGAAGGGTGCGTCATGCTTCGGTACACGCCGCCGGAATGGTAATTTCAAAAGAAATACTGGATGATGAAATACCAACTTATTCTGACGGGAAGACAGCTGTCCCTTCTACCCAGTATCAAATGAAGGAACTGGAAGACCTCGGTATTTTAAAGATTGATTTTCTAGGACTGAAAAACCTTACAATTTTGAGGAAAACAGTAGAAAATATTGAAAAAACTACAAATAAAAGAATAAGCCTCGGTTCCATAGAACTTGATAATGAAAAGGCTTATAAGCTTCTTTCAAAGGCAGACACCCTGGGAATATTTCAATGTGAATCGCATGGAATAAGACAGCTTATGAAGAGGTTAAAAATAGAAAAATTTGATGATATAACGGCATTACTTTCCCTTTATCGTCCAGGGCCTCTTCAAAGCGGTATGGTGGATGATTTTATAGCTTCTAAAAACAAGGATAAGGAAATAAAATATCCTCATGATTCCTTGAAGGAGATTCTGGAAGAAACATATGGAGTTATACTCTATCAGGAACAGGTAATGAAAATAGTGAGTAAAATGGCAGACTATTCCCTGGGGGAAGCTGACGAACTTAGAAGGGCAATCGGGAAAAAAATTCCTCAAATAATAGAACAGAACAGGGAAAAGTTTGTAAGAAAATCTGTAGAAAAAGGAATTGCTGAAAAAAAGGCAAATGAAATTTATGATTTAATTGACAAATTTGGTGGATATGGATTTAACAAGTCGCATTCAGCGGCATATGCACTTGTGGTTTACTGGACTGCTTATTTTAAGGCAAATTATCCTGTAGAATTTATGGCAGCAGTCATGTCTACTGAAATGTATAATATTGACAGGCTTTCCCTCTTTATAAATGAAGCGAGGGAAAAGGATATTGAAATTCTGGTGCCGGATGTAAGCCTTTCTGACGCGGAATTTAAAGTGGAAGGAAATGGCATAAGATTTGGTCTGACGGCAATTAAAGGAATAGGAAGAAATTTTGTCATGGATATTATGGAGGAAAGAAGGGAACCTTTTGTATCCTATGAAGATTTTGTGTATAGAATGAAGCAGTATGGGCTAAATAGAAAACAGCTTGAATCTCTTGTACTTTCAGGGAGTCTGGATAAATTTCCGGGCAACAGGCAGGAAAAATTTCTGTCAATTGACAAAACTTTAGAATGGGCTATAAAAAAATATGAAGCCGAGGAGGATCTTCAATTAATTCTTTTTGGAGGGAAAAGCGAAAGGATAAGGGAATTCAGTTTGACGAAAACAGAAGAATTTCCACAGAATTTAATGCTGAAATATGAAAAGGAATATTTAGGCATATATGTTTCTGCACATCCTCTGTCTTCAAAAAAGGCACTTCTGGAAATGATAGAACATATGAAGATTTCTGACCTTGAAAGATCGAGAAATAGAAGAAAAATAGGAAAATTCACAAAAATACGGTTAATCGGAATTATGAAAAATTTAAATAAACTTGTAGCAAAAAATTCCGGAGAACCTATGGTGAAATTTGAACTGGAAGATTTTACAGGAACAGTGGAAATTATATGTTTTCCTAGGGATTTCGTAAAATTTGGATATAAAATATTTGAAGATGGGATAGCTATGGTTGAAGGACATCTGAATCAGGAAGGAAACAGATATTCAGTAGTGCTGAGCCATATAAATGCCCTTGATGAATTAGATGAAAATAAATTTCTGAATTTATATGTCTTAATTGATGATGAAAGTAGGGAAAACATAGTTGAGCTGAAAAAACTTATTCTGGAAAATAGGGGAGAAAATAAAGTTCTACTTGCAATGGCCACAGATGAAAAAAAAGAAATTATAAAGCTGAGCAGTAAATACAATGTGAATTTATCCAGAAAATTTATGAGGAAATTAGCGGGTCTGGTAGGTATAAAAAAAATAAAGATTCGTTAGATTGAAAAAAAGTCTTCTATGTGGTAAAATTAATAGAATAAAAGATTGATGAAACTCGAAGGAGGACAGATGGAACTTAGAGATATTAAAGAATTAATGAAAGTGTTGAAAAAGGAAGAAATGCATGAAATAAAAGTAAGATATGGAAAAGTAAAACTTACTATAAAAAATTCTGAAGAACCTCATGTAGAAAATATAAGGACAGAAATTAAAGCTGAAAAAAAAGAAGAGCAAAAAATTGATACTGTAAAAGAAGAAGTTGTAAAATCACAGAATGTTGGTGAAATAAAACTTGCAAATCTTGAAAAGGGTATGCCAGTACATAAAGGAATGAAATTAGGTAAAATAACTACCATAGGTGTTGAAACAGATGTAAAGTCACCTGTAGATGGTGTTTTAAAGGAAATTTTAGTGTCAGATCAGGCGGCGGTTGACTTTGCAAAGCCTTTATTTATAATTGAAGTACTGTAAAAAATTTAAATCAAAATGTAAAAATATAAATTATTTTAAAAGATGAAGAAAAGTTTGGGAGGATTCATGTTTAAAAAAATATTGATAGCAAATAGAGGGGAAATAGCAGTAAGAATTATAAGAGCGGCAAGAGAACTTGGAATAGCGACAGTTGCTGTCTATTCAGAAGCTGATAAGGATTCCTTACATGTAACATTGGCAGATGAAGCAATCTGTATAGGTTCTGCAAGCAGTGCAGACTCATATTTGAAAATACCTAATATAATTTCAGCGGCACTTATTACAAAAAGTGAAGCAATACATCCAGGATATGGATTTTTATCAGAAAATGCATCTTTTGCAAAAATATGTGCACAAAATAATATAGTATTTATAGGGCCTAGTCCTGAACTTATAAATATGATGGGAGACAAGGCAACAGCAAGGGAAACTGCAATCAAGCATAAAGTACCTATAACAAAAGGATCAGATGGTATAGTTCCTAATGTTGAAGAAGCTAAGAAGGTTGCAAAATGGATAACTTATCCTGTTATGATAAAAGCTACTGCTGGTGGTGGTGGAAAAGGAATGAGAATTGCCCACGATGAAAAAGAACTTGTAGAAAACTATATTGCGGCACAGAATGAAGCAAAAGCGGCTTTTGGAAATCCTGATGTATATATTGAAAAATATGTTGAAGAACCAAGACACGTTGAAATACAGGTTATAGGAGATAAGTTTGGAAATGCAGTTCACCTTGGAGAAAGGGACTGTTCCATTCAGAGAAGACATCAGAAACTGATAGAAGAAGCTCCGTCTGCAGGAATAGATGCAAAAACAAGAGAAAAAATGGGAAAATTTGCAGCAAAACTTACAAAGGGAATAGGATACGACAGTGTTGGAACCTTGGAATTCCTTGTTGATAAAAATATGAATTTCTATTTTATGGAAATGAATACAAGAATACAGGTTGAGCATACAATAAGTGAAGAAATCACAGGAGTTGACCTAGTTAAAGAACAAATTAGAGTTGCAGCAGGGGAAAAATTAAGTTTTACTCAAAAGGATATAAGTATAACTGGTCATGCAATTGAATGCAGAATAAATGCTGAAGATTCAGAAAATGGATTCCTTCCTTCAAGCGGAACTCTTGAAAAATATATACCGTCAGGAGGAATAGGAGTAAGAGTGGATTCGCATTCTTACCAGAATTATGATATTCCACCATACTACGATTCAATGATAGCCAAGCTTATAGTAAAGGGAAAAACAAGGGAAGAAGCTATTCAGAGAATGAAAAGGGCTTTAAAGGAATTTCTGATTGAAGGGGTAGATACAACAATTCCTTTCCATTTAAGAGTTCTTGACAATGAAGACTTTAAAAAGGGAACAATATACACAAACTTTATAGAAACACATTTTAAGGATACTTTAAATAAATAAAAATAAGAAAGCAAATTAGGAGGTAACAGCATGAATGAATTAGGAAATGTAAGTATATCACAGGAAGTTGTAGCAACAATTGCAGAATCTGTAATAACTGAAATTGACGGGGTACACAGTTTAGTTGGAAGTTCTTCAAAAAATGAAATAACTAAATTTTTTCAAAGTGTATCTTCAGGTGGAGGAAAAGGAATAGAAGTAGAAGTTGGAGAAACAGAATGTACACTTGATTTGTACATCATTGCAAAATTAGGATATCAGCTTCCAGCTCTGGCAGGTGAAATTCAGACAAAAGTAGTTAAAGCAATAACTGAAATGACAGGATTAAAGGTTCAGGAGGTAAATGTATTTATCCAGAAGGTTGTAAAAGATGTTCCTGAACAGGAAGCACAACCTAAAAAATTACCTGAAAACAATAATGTTGCTGAAGAAAAATAAAAGGAGTGATTTATGATAGCTTTATTAGGTCTTCTCGCTAGATTATCTGTTATACTTGGATTTGTCGGAGTGGCTTTTGCCAGTATATCAGATTTGCTAATGAGAACAAATTATTTAACAATGGTGGATAGCATGGTTGACCTTGGAAGTACAAAAGTAAAAATAGTTCTTGGACTTATGGCAATTATCTATCTTGTAATATTTCTTCTATCCTACATAAATAAACTTACTAAATATTCTAATAATAGAAAAGTTAAAAATAAAAGTGGGGAAATAGAAGTTACTATAAAAACAATAAATGAAGTTGCAAAAGATTTTCTTGCTTCACAGGAAATTATAAAAAATTCCAAGATAAAATCTTATCCTAGTGGAAAAGCAGTAGTTATTGAAGCAGTTGTTGATACATACAATGTGGATAATTTAAAGGATAAGTTGACAAAAATACAGGAAAAGCTTTCTGAGCATGTATTTAATTCTACAGGAATTACTGTTAAGAAAAGCAAGGTAAATCTGAAAAAAGTATTAGGTGAAACAATTGTTGAGAAAAAAATAATTGAAGAGCCTGTAAATGTTAAGGAAAATATTTCTGAAACAGTTTTAGAGGAAAAAAATTCCGTTCAAGAAGAAGGAGAAAATTAATGACACGTAGAGAAATTCGGGAAGAAATTTTTAAACTCCTTTTTGAAAAGGAACTGACTGATAATAATGTAGAAAAGAGAATAGAAGAAACAATTAAGGAAAATAAGATAAAAAAAGAAGAACATATTGAATTTTTAACATCTTATGTTAATGATATAATTGCAAATGAAGATATTCTTGTGGAAAAAATAAAGGAAATACTTGACGGATGGACATATGAAAGACTAGGAACACTTGAAAAAGTTCTTCTGAAAATATCCTTTTATGAAATTATAATAAAAAAAGTAGGATATGAAATAGCTATAAATGAAGCAGTTGAGCTGGCTAAAAAATATTCTTACGATGACACAAAAGAATTTTTAAATGGAATATTGGCAAAACTTGTAAAACAAAATAATGCCTAGTATTAAAGAGAAATCTGAAAGGAGAAAATTTAAAATGAAGAAACTTCATATATCTTGGCAAAGTTTATTAATCGGAATAGTGTGGTTTGCGGCAACAACATTTTATTTTATTGCTTATCAGAGCGGAACATTATCAGGAAGTATAACAGTTCCTAGAATTATTTCATGGGTTTATGATCTGTTTGGATTTACGGTAGGATCAATAGTACAGTGGATACTTAGCCTTATCTTTATAATTGGTAGTATAAGACCGGTGAAAATAGATAAAAATTCTGATTCCGATGATGAGGAAGAATAGGAAAATAGTCTATAATAACTAAATATTTAATAAAAAAGCATGACTTTAAAGACTTTAATAGTTTTTAGTCATGTTTTTTCTTTTAGTATAAAAAAATCTGTTTCCAGAAATATTTTTACTCTGGAAACAGAAATTCTGATATATGATAAATTTTAGAGATTATTTTATTATTAAACTATTTAGAGTTTGTTTCACCTATTTTTTTACACATGAAGTTTCGATACCTGAAGGTCCTGTAAATAGGGCATCATGTCCACTTGTAAAAAATTCTATGTTGCCTCCTTTTGATGTATATCTAGCACCACTTGCAGAAGTTGCAGATCTTAAGTTGTATACTTTACCTGAACCATCAACAACTCTAGCAGTTTTAGTTGTAGGATATGAAACTTTTATAGTATCAGCACCACAAGTGTAACTTTCAGTTACAACTTTTTTCATAACAGGTTTTTTTACGACTCTTTTTCTTGTGTTTTTAGCTGTTGCAGAAAATCCTAACCCTCCTATCACTGTCATTACAGATAAAATTAACATAGATTTTTTTAATGCTTTCATTTTTTCTCATCTCTCTTCCTTAGTTTTTTTTCTTCGATAAGAATATATCACTTCAAACTTAAAAACTACTTTGTACTGGCTTTTAATTGAATAAAAAAAAACAGTTGAAAAAGATAGTTAAAAATGTTACAGTATAATGATTAATGTAAAATTAAAATAAAAATGAATGGGGGAAAATATGGCTATAAGTGTATATAGTTGTGGTTATTTGGGGATAGAATCATATATTGTGGAAATAGAAACAGATATTTCAAATGGGCTGCCAGTTTTTAATATTGTAGGAATGGGAGACCTTGCAATACTTGAAAGTAAAGAGAGAATAAGAAGCTGTTTTAAGAATATAGGACTTGACTTTCCAGTGAAAAGAGTTCTTGTTAATCTTTCACCTGCTGACATAAAGAAAAAAGGAAGCAGCTTTGACTTGGGAATTTTTTTAGGAATATTGTCAAATATAGGGAAAATAAGAAATATAGAAAACTTTAAAAATTATCTGATATTAGGGGAAATATCACTAAATGGAGAGGTTAAGTCTGTAAAAGGTGCTATAAATGCAACAATCCTTGCAAAAGAAAAAGGAATAAGAGGAGTAATAATTCCATATGAAAATTATGATGAAGCGTGCCTTATTTCAGGAGTGGAAATAGTTCCTGTGTCGAGAATAGAAGAAGCGGTAAGTTTTTTAAATGGAAAAATCAGTTTAGATGAATTACACAAAAGTATGAAGGAAAAAATGAATTTAAAAAAGAATGAGAAAAGTAAAAAGAATAGAGAAGAAAAAAATGTGGTTGATTTTTCTGATGTGAAGGGGCAGTTTTTAGCTAAAAGGGCAATGGAAATAGCTGCGGCAGGAGGTCATAACATATTTCTGATGGGGGATCCAGGTTCGGGGAAATCAATGCTGGCAAAAAGATTTGTAACGATACTGCCTGAAATGAGTGAAAAGGAAATAATAGAAACTACTAAAATATACAGTATTTCAGGAATGCTGTCACCTGATAAACCTGTAATTACCGAAAGACCTTTCAGAGCACCACATCATTCTGCAACCCAGACTGCACTTGTTGGAGGAGCAATAAGAGCTGGAGAAATAACATTGGCATTAAATGGTGTATTTTTTATGGATGAGCTTGGAGAATTTGGAACGAGAACCCTTGAGACGTTGCGACAGCCTCTGGAAGACGGGAGTGTAACTATTTCAAGAGCAAATCTCATAGTAAATTATCCGGTAAATAATATAATGATTGCAGCATCAAATCCCACCCCTGGAGGTTTTTTCCAGGATGATCCACAGTGTAAGGACAGTTTAAGGGATATAAAAAATTATCAGAAAAAGTTTTCAGGGCCTCTGCTGGACAGGATAGATTTATATGTGGAAATGAGAAGATTGAAAAAAGAAGAGATTTTCAGTGAATGTGAATCAGAATCATCAGAAACAGTTAAGGAGAGGGTTATAAAGGCAAGAGAAATTCAGAAAAAAAGATTTAATGAAGATTTTCTGAATGGGAAAATGAGCAGGAAACAAATTTCAGAATACTGTAAAATAGACAGTGAAACAAAGAAGGTGCTTGAGAGGGCAATTGATGAACTGAAATTATCAGTAAGAGCTTATGATAAGATTTTAAAAGTATCGAGGACAATAGCAGACCTTGAAGGTTCTAAAAATATAAAGACAGAACATTTACTGGAAGCATTAAATTATAGAAAGAAATATTAAATTGAAGGTTTTTTATAAAATGTGGTATAATACTAAAGATAGAATAGTGAAAGGAGAGCAGTTGCAAATTCAGTAACTGTGTAGGGATGAGTTTATTATCAGATATGGCAGTACCTGTGGCAAAGCTGGTAAATGCAAAAAGGGGAAATAAAAAAGCTATGGAAAATCCTGAAAGAAATACAGATGTTTTTAATAGAAAAAATTTCAGTAAGGGATTTATTACAGAAGAGGAATTTATAGATGGATTTCAGGTAATAACTGTGAAAACTGAAAAATCTTTAAACAGACATGTGATTTTTCTCCATGGTGGAGGTTATGTAATGAGAGCTGTAAAAAGCCACAAGAATATAGTTGAAAGAATGGTGAAAAAATATAATCTGAAGGTAACTTTTATAGATTATCCCCTGGCACCTGAGCATACTGCTGATAAAACTCATGAGGTATTAATGAAGGCATATAAGTCTGTCACTCAAAAAAATATAAATGATAAATTTTATTTTTTTGGAGATTCTGCAGGTGGAGGTCTGGCATTGGCATTTCTTCAGGAAGCAAGAGATAAAAATGTAATGCCGTTTCCTGAAAAAACAGTATTAATGTCTCCATGGCCTGATATTTCAATGACAAATAAAGAAATAAAAAAATTTGAGAAAAAAGATCCGCTATTACCGGTACAAAGTCTTATAAAAATTGGAAAGCAGTATGCCGGAAATCTGGATTTGAAATCTCCACTTGTTTCACCTATTTATGGAAATATGGATAATCTTGGAGAGATATTGCTCCTTTTTGGAACAAATGAAGTTCTCTATCCTGACTGTATGAAATTAAGTGATATGCTTAATACGGCAAAAGGAACAGTGGTGGAACTATATATAGGTAAAAATTTATGCCATGACTGGATTTTGGCTCCTCTGAAGGAAACAGGAAAGGCGTTGGATGCCATAGGAGAATTTTATCTTAGATAAAGAATTTCAATATTTTAAAAGTCTGAATATTGAAGATAAGCAGGAGGAAATACTTTGAAAAAGGGAAATACGTTGGAAAAAAGAATAAATAAAGAATTACATGATAAGATAGTAAAAATACATAAAAATATAAAAAAAGATGTTGAAAAGGCAATAAAAGGATACAAAAAAGCGTGGAAGGGAAGTGAAAGGGAAGTTTTTGCAGAAGTGGCATTCTGTATACTGACACCCCAGTCAAAGGCGAAAAATGCATGGCAGGCAATTACTGCACTTGTAGAAAATGGACTGCTTTTCAGCGGGGAAGCGGAAGAAATTGCAGAACATCTGAATATTGTAAGGTTCAAGAATAATAAATCAAGATATCTTGTGGAATTGAGGGAACTTATGACTGAAGATGGAGAACTTCAGCCAAGAAAAATTCTTTCAAGACAGGGAAATACATTTGAAAAGAGGGAATGGATTCTTAAAAATATAAAAGGTATGGGAATGAAGGAAGCAAATCACGTACTAAGAAATTTAGGATTTGGAGAAGAAATAGCAATACTTGACAGACATATTTTAAGAAATCTGGCTGAATTAAATGTAATAGATGAAGTTCCAAAGTCGATGACAGTAAAAAAATATTATGAAATAGAAGAAAAAATGAAGGAATACTCGGAGTTTTCAGGGATAGGAATGGATGCACTGGATTTAGTGCTGTGGTACAAGGAAGCAGGTGAAGTATTTAAATAAATTTGCTTATAAGGACAGTATTTCTATGAATTTACTGTTTTACAGAATTTGTTGAGAAATTTATAGGAGGAAGATTGGAAATGGGTGAACTGATAAATTATAACGGTGAAGATTTTCTGAATGAAATGCTGGCGGAAGATAGGATAACGCTGGTAGATTTTTCAGCTATATGGTGCGGTCCATGCCAGATGCTGAAACCGGTTCTGGAAGAAGTGGCAAAAACAACAGATTATAAAGTAATCAAAGTGGATGTGGATCAGTCAGGAGATCTTGCTGTGGAATATGAAATAAGAAGTGTTCCTACGATAATTGTGTTTAAAAATGGTAAACAGGAAGACAGATTGACAGGGTTTATGACGAAGGATGAAATTATTCAGAAGGTAAATAAATATTTATAATAAAGAAGTTCCAAAAAATATTAGAAAAAACACTCGTAATATATAATAAAAATAATTAATAATTTTTTAAATAAGGTTCCATATAATCTAGAAATTATAAGGGAACCTTATTTTTATTTTTTATATTATGAATTTTTTTTTCAAAAAAAATAAAAAAAAACGATTTTTTTTTCAAAAATGTATTTACAAAATGAAAAAATAGGGTATAATATATTAAACATAAAACGGAGAACAATTATAAAAATTTTTTTGGAGGTATTGCAATGAGTAAAAAAATTATGAAAAAAATTTTAATCGGAACATTACTAGCTTTCGGTTTGACAGCATGTGGTGGAGGAGGAGAGAAGAAAGAAGCGGCAAAATTGGATCCTAATCAAAAGGTTACAATAAAATACTGGTCTTTCCCAAATTTTACCTCCGATAGTGAATTCAAAACACCAGAAGAATATGATAAGGCATTAATTAAAGCGTTTGAGGAAAAAAACCCAAACATCAAGGTTGAATATCAAAAAATTGAGTTTACTGATGGGCCTGCTAAAATAGAAACAGCTATTCAGGCAAAATCAAACCCTGACGTAGTAATAGATGCGCCAGGAAGAATTATTGCATGGGCGAAAAATGGAGTTCTTGCACCATTCAATGATATAGATACTTCAAAATATTCAAAAGAAATATTATCAGCAAGCAGTTTTGATAATAAAGTTTATTTGTATCCATTAGGAACTGCTCCATTTGTAATGGCAGTTAACAAAAAACTTACTGACAAAATGGGAATAACTGATTTATTACCTTTAAACAAGCCAGGAAGAAACTGGACAGTAGAAGAATTTGAAAAATTCTTAAAAGCTGCAAAAGCTAAAGATCCTTCTATCGACCCTGTATTATTCTATACAAAGAGCCAGGCAGGAGACCAAGGGCCAAGAGCATTTGTTTCAAACCTTTATAATTCATGGATAACTGACGAAGGAATAACAAAATATACAATTAATGATGAAAATGGTGTAAAAAGCTTAACTTGGATTAAAAAAGCATATGATGAAGGATTATTAGGAAAAGGTGTTTCAGCTGAAGCAAAAGATGCACTTGAAGCGTTCAGAACTGGAAAATCTGTAATGACAATACTTTATTCACCAGGATTAAAAGGGCAAGATAAGGAAGCTATTGAAAAAGGTGACGTAGAACCAATATACTTACCATTCCCTAACGAATCAGGACAAGCTAAATTTGAATTCCTTCTTGCAGGAGCAGCAGTGTTTGATAATGGAGACCCGGCAAAAGTTGCAGCGGCGCAAAAATTTGTAGATTTCATAGTTAATGACCCAGTATGGGGAGAAAGATCATTAAAAGCAACAAACAACTTCTCACCTACAGGAAAAACAGGATTATATGGTGATGATGCTGAAATAAAATATCTTGAATCATTAGTAGGATTCTATGGACCATACTACAACACAATAGACGGATTTATCCAAATGAGACCATTATGGTTTAACATGGTTCAATCTATTCTTAACGGACAAGTTCAACCTAAAGAAGGATTAGATAAATTTGTTACTGATGCAAACAAAACAATACAGGATGCTAAATAATTAAATAGAAATTTATTTTCAGACTTCATTTTAAATAAAAGAATATTTTTGAAATAACAATAACATATTTGAAGAAATTGAAATGGAAAGATGAGGGCTGTTAAAAGCCCTCATTTCAATTGAAATATTTTAGAAAATATGAAAAATTAGATGGATTTTGAAAGATTGAGAAAGAGATGGAGGAAAACGGCTATGAAGGAAAAAGCCATTGATAAGTATAAATGGAACTGGAAAAAAGTAGATTACAGCGCGTATTTATTTATATTGCCTGTAATGGTCTTTTTTTTAAGTTTTGTCTTATATCCCATGCTAAAGGGAATACATCTGTCCCTCTACAGATTCAGGGGACGTCATATAAGTTTTGTAGGTTTTAAACATTATATAAATTTATTTCAAAATGATATATTTTTAAAATCTGCATGGAATACAGTGTTCATAACATTTGTTGCATTACCGATAGTAGTTGTATTTTCAATATTTGTAGCATATGTCATATATGAAAAAAATGCTGTTGTCAGATCATTTTTTAGAGGAATTTTCTACATCCCGGCAATATCTTCGGTAGTTTCCATAACAGTTGTATGGAACTGGATTTACCATCCAAAATTTGGGATATTAAATTATGTTTTCCAGAAAATGCATGTTATATCAGGGCCTGTTGACTGGCTTGGGAATCCTAAAACAGCAATATTTGCAATTATAGCAATTCTTATAACTACAAGTGTAGGACAGCCAATTATATTGTATGTTGCAGCTTTAGGAAATGTACCAAAGGATCTTATAGAGGCTTCTGAAATAGATGGTGCAAATAAGTGGCAGGCATTTAAAAATGTAACATGGCCTCTGATAATGCCTACAACGTTATATATAGTAGTTGTTACAACAATAAACAGCTTCCAGATTTTCGCACTGATACAGCTTCTTACTCATGGGGGACCAAACTATACAACTTCCACTGTAATGTATCTTGTTTATCAGACAGCAATAGCGGAAGGAAGATTTGGAGTATCATCGGCAATGGGAATTATTCTTGCTATAATAATCGGAATAATTTCAATATTACAGTTTAAATTTTTATCAAAAGACATAGACTAGGAGGAGGAAAAATGAAAAATAATAAAAAGATATCGGTGTTTTCAATCGTTTCAATGACTATATTAATAATATTGACAATATTTTTTATATTTCCTTTTTACTGGATTGCGACAGGGGCATTTAAAATACAGGAAGTTGCAATAAGCATACCACCTGAATGGTTCCCGTTAAAACCTACATTGGAAAACTTTGACAAACTGTTAGTACCATTAACTTTAAGATGGTTCCTTAACTCAGTGATAATAGCTCTTTCAACAACTATATTAGTATGTACTACAGCATCACTGGCAGGTTATGCTCTGGCAAAGAAAAAATTTCCAGGTGCAGGAATTATATTTATAGTATTTGTTGCGGCAATGGCACTGCCAAAACAGGTTATACTTATACCGCTTTTAAAATTTATTACAGAACTGGGATGGATAGATACATATAAAGCTCTTGTATTACCAGCTGTTGGATGGCCTTTTGGAGTATTTCTGATGAAGCAGTTTTCACATTCTGTTCCAAATGAACTTCTGGAGTCAGCAAGAATAGATGGATGTAATGAGCTGAAAACATTTATAAGCATAGTACTTCCTATTATAAAACCTGGTATAGGTGCATTGGCAATTTTCACATTTATTGCCAGCTGGAATGATTATTTTTCACAGTTGATATTTACAAACAGTGAAGCAATGAAAACTTTACCTTTAGGGGTTGCGGCAATGGCTCAAAGTGCTGAATTTTCATTGAACTATGGACTGCTTATGGCAGGGGCATTACTGGCTTCACTACCTATGATATTAGTATTCCTGATGTTCCAGAACTACTTTACTCAAGGTGTAACAATGGGAGCAGTGAAAGGATAGAATCGTGCTGGAAAATATTAAGGTAATGATAATAGGATGGTTTTACTACGGAATTTGGTTTATGGCAGGTTCCATAATAGTAACTTCTCTCTTAAACAGAGTGTTTACAAAACTTTATATTCCACCACTTATAGTTAATGCAATCAGTGCAATGCTTCTTCTGATAGGCTTTAAACTAGGTCTTCCTAATATGGGATATGCAATGTATTTTAATTATATGCCGGTGGTATTTGCAAGTGTAATGTATAATTTTATAATTTTTATCATAAGAAAGTTGAAAAAGAGATTGGAAGTGAAATAATGTATTATATCTGCGTAGATATAGGAGGAACTTCAATAAAATATGGTGTTCTAAGTGAAAAAGGAGAAATATTCATAGATGGAACAATTTCGACTAAAGTTACAGAAAAAGAAAATTTTATACTTTCAGATGTGAAAAAGCTTGTAAGAAATATTCTTGATGAATATAAGAAATATGAGATAAAAGGAATTTGTGTATCAACCGCAGGTGTAGTCGATCCTGAAAAAGGAAAGATAGTTTTTGCAGGTCCTACGATTCCAAAATATACAGGAACCGAAATAAAAAAGGAACTGGAAAAGGAATTCTCACTTCCATGTGAAGTTGAAAATGATGTGAACTGTGCAGGTCTTGGAGAATACTGGAAAGGAGCCGGAAAAGGTTCTAAATCCATGGTGTGTCTGACAATAGGTACAGGAATAGGTGGTTCTGTAATTTTAGATGGGAAACTTCTGAATGGAATTGGCTATACTGCAGGAGAAATAGGTTATATGGATGTAAATGGGAACCATATTCAGAATATAGCTTCGAGCAGGTATCTTGTGGAAAAGGTCCGGAAGGAAAAAAGAGAAAAAGAAGGAATAACTGATGCAATAACAGGAGTTGATATATTTGAGCTTGCAAAAAAAGGAGATGAAATCTGCGTAGCGGCAATAAATGAAATAATATCAAATCTTTCTGTTGGAATAAGAAATATAATGTATCTTCTTAATCCTGAAGTTATTGTTATTGGAGGAGGAATAACGGCTCAGAAGGAGTATCTTGAAGAAAAAATAAGAAAAGAAGTAAATGACGGCATGATAAGTGATATGTTCAGAAAAACACGTATAGAACTGGCACAGCAGGGAAATCAGGCAGGACTTCTCGGTGCATTGTATAATTTTTTAAATAAAAATGGATAAAATGAAAAATATATGATAATATAAAAAATAAAACTAAATATAGACTAATAAATGAAAGGACAGAATTATGAGAGTAGATCTGGAAAAATTTAAAGGAATTTTTATGGCAATGTATTCAGCCTATGATGACAATGGAAATGTAGACAAGGAAAGAGTAAAAAAACTTGCGAGATACTATGCAGATAAAAAAGTAAAAGGACTGTATGTTGGAGGAAGTTCCGGAGAAGGTGTCCTTCAGAGTGAAGAAGAAAGAAAACAGGTAGTTGAAGCTGTAATGGAAGAAGTAGGAAAAGAACTTACAATTATAGTTCATGTTGGAGCAAATTCTACACCTGAAAGTGTAAGATTGGCACAGCATGCGGCAAAAATGGGAGTAGATGCAGTATCATCAATACCTGCAGTATATTATAGATTATCACCTGCATCAGTAAAGGCACATTGGCAGGCGATGATAGACAGTACAGATTTACCGTTCATAATCTATCATATTCCACAAACAACAGGATTTAACTTGCCAATAAGCTTATTTGAAGAAATGGCAAAACAGGAAAAAGTAATAGGTATAAAATGTTCATCAGAAAGTACATTTGAATTACAGCAGTTTAAAGCAGTGGGAGGAAAAGACTTCCTAGTATTTAATGGTCCGGATGAACAGTTTGTAGCAGGAAGGGCTATAGGAGCAGATGCTGGAATTGGAGGAACATATGGAGTTATGCCTGAACTGTTTATGAAACTTAATGAATACATGAATAATCAGGAAATTAATAAAGCAAGAGAATTACAAAATGAAGTAAATGAAATTATAAAAGGTCTACTTTCTGTAGGATCATTGTATGGAGCGTGTAAGTATATCCTTCATTTAAGAGGGGTTGAAACAGGAGTTCCAAGATTGCCTATGCTTCCTATAACTGATGAAGCAGTAAAAGAAAAACTTCAAAAATTAAATAAGACAATAGAAGATCTTATTGAAAGGGTAAAATAAGAATAAATGGTTAATGGGGGCTTATGTCATGTCCTCATGTTCCATTTATAAAATGAATAATTTGAGGAAAACAGGGATATAACTAAATTTATGAAGGAGGACACTATATGAAATATATTAATATTATAGAGTCATTTTATCCCTCTTTGAGCAAACAGGAAAAGAAGGTGGCTGACTATATACTTGAAGAAAAGGGGAAAATAAGTTATCAGTCACTTCAGGAAATAGGAAGAAAAATCAACGTAGGTGAAGCAACCATAGTAAGATTTGTAAAAAAGATAGGGTTTAATGGATTTCAGGATTTAAAAATAAATATTGCCAAGGAAGATTTTCCTATGATTGAAACTACTTATGAAGATTATATAGACAATATCGAGGCAAATATAAACAATACAATTGCAAATACGAAGCTGCTTATTGACAGAAAACAGCTTGATAAATCAATAAACTTGATTGCAAAGGCAGAAAGACTGTTTCTGTATGGAGTAGGATCTTCGGGATTGGCTGTACAGGAGCTTCAGAATAAGCTTCTAAGATTTGGAAAAATAGCACTGTCATATACGGATACCCATTTTCAGGTAATGAGTGCCGCAGTTACAGGGAAAAATGATGTAGTAATAGCAGTAACTCTTTCAGGAGAGACACCTGATATTTTGGAAACATTAACAGTGGCTAAAAAGAATAAAAGTAAAATAATAGTAATTACAAATCATATTTTATCAGCTGCGGCACAGATGGCAAACCATGTTCTTCTGACTGCCGGAAGGGAAACTCTTATTGATGGAGGATCACTGATTGCAAAAATGTCCCAGTTATACATAATAGATGTGCTGTGTACGGGATATGCACTCCAGAATAAAGATGAATCACTGAAGATGAAACATAATACGGCAGAAGCTGTAGTAAGGAAAAATAGCGGGGTTAAATAGGGAATAAAAACTACTAGGTGAAGGGGATAGAAATGAACAAAGAAGAAATACTGAAAAAAATAAAAGGAAAATTAATAGTTTCCTGCCAGGCATTACCTGGAGAACCTCTGTATATAGAAAATGGAAGTTTTATGCCACTTATGGCTTTAGCTGCAGAACAGGCGGGAGCAGCAGGAATAAGAACAAATGGTGTGCTTGATGTAAAAGGAATAAAGGAAAAGGTTAATTTACCTGTAATAGGACTTATAAAAAAAGTATACGAAGGATTTCCACAGCATATAACTGTTACCATGAAGGAAATAGATGAACTTATGGAAGCAGGAGCAGATATAGTGGCTTTAGACTGTACTTTAAGGGAAAGAGTGGACGGGAAAACAATAAATGAATTTATTAAACAGATAAAGGAAAAATATCCGGAAATTTTACTTATGGCAGATATTTCAACATTTGAAGAAGGAGTAAATGCTGAAAAGGCAGGAGTTGACTTTGTAGGAACTACTCTTAGCGGATATACTCCATACAGTGAAAAATCTGATGGACCTGATTTCGCTCTTATGGAAAAATTAGTAAAAAATTTATCTATCCCTGTAATAGCTGAAGGGAAAATACATGAACCTAAGCAGGCTAAAAAAATGCTTGAATTAGGAGCTTATGCAGTAGTAGTAGGTGGTGCAATAACAAGACCTCTTGAAATTGCCCAGAGATTTGTCAATGGAATGAAATAATAAAATTTAAATATATTGTATAACATGAGAAATGGATACAGAGAGAGGAAAAATATGATTTTTACAAATTTAAATGATGATTTACAAAATAAAAGTCTTGCAAAAAAAATATATGAATGTATAAAATTTACAAAAGAAAATGATTTGAAGTCATATGAACCTGGGAAATATGAGATTCCGGGAACAGAAATAAAAATGAATATAGATCATTATAATACTAAATCGGAAGAACAGGGAGGATGGGAAAGCCATCTTAAATACCTTGATGTTCAGATAATGCTTGAAGGACAGGAATATATCGCATTTAATAATATCCATAACCTTGAAGAAATAGAAAGAATTGTTGAAAATGATTTTCTTAAACATAAAGGTCCTGAACTGTTCAGAGTACTGTTAAAGGCAGGAGATGTACTTGTATTCTATCCTGAAGATGTACACATGCCGGGATTACAGGTTGAAAAGTCTGAACCAGCAAAAAAAGTAGTATTTAAAATAGATGTAAATCTTTTATAATTTGTGATATACTATTTTTATAATAAAACAGGAAAGGTAGGAAAACAAATGAAATATGTAGAAAATTTTGAAGAAAAACTGGATAAATTTGCTGAAGTAATTATAAAAATAGGAGCGAATGTTCAGAAGGGGCAGAAAGTCTGGATAAACTGTACAACAGATTCATTGCCGCTTGTTTATAAAGTAACAGAAAAGGCATATAAAGCGGGAGCAAGTAATGTAAATGTAAAACTTGCCGATGATAAATTAAGACGTATGCATGCAGAATACCAGTCAACTGAAGAATATTCAACTATTCCGAAATGGACTGTAGATGAAATGAATGATTATTTAGATAATAATGTAGTTTTTATCCATATTTTAAGCAGCTCTCCTGAATTATTTTCAGGGATTGATGCGGAAAAACTTGGAGCATATGCTAAAAATAGAGGAGAAGCTTTGAAATATTACCGTTCACGTGTAATGAATGACATAAATTCATGGACTATTGTAAGTTACCCTTCACCTGAATGGGCAAAACTTGTATTCCCTGAAGAAAGCGATGTTGAAAAGGCACAGGCAAAACTTCTTGATGCAATACTGGAAACAATAAGAGTTAATGAAAAAGATCCGGTGGAAGCATGGAAGGAACATAGCAGAAGATTAACTGAAAAGGCAGATTACCTTAATAAGAAAGCCTATAAGGCACTTCACTACAAGGCGGAAGGGACAGACCTTGTTGTCGGACTTCCTGAAAATCACGTATGGATAGCGGCAGGAAGTAAAAATGAAAAAGGTGCAGATTTTATGCCTAACATGCCGACAGAGGAAATATTTACTGCAGGAGATAAATACAGAGTGGACGGATATGTTTCCAATAAAAAGCCTCTGTCTTATCAGGGAAATATAATTGATGGTTTCAAACTTACTTTTAAAGACGGAAAAGTTGTGGATTTTGAAGCAGAAAAAGGTTACGATATATTAAAACAGCTGATTGAAACAGATGAAGGATCAGGAAGAATAGGAGAAGTTGCACTTGTTCCAAATGATTCGCCAATATCAAATTCAGGGCTGCTTTATTATGAAACTTTATTTGATGAAAATGCGGCAAACCATCTGGCTTTAGGAGCAGCGTATCCTACAAATGTTGTAAATGGTTCAAATATGAGTGAAGAAGAGCTTGACAAGGCACATGTAAACAGCTCAATTTCTCATGTGGACTTTATGATTGGGGATGCTGAAATGGATATAGACGGAATAAATGAAGATGGAACTAGGGAGCCTGTATTTAGAAAAGGAAACTGGGCATTCTAATATTAAATAATTTTATATAAATTGTTTCAGAAGAAAAATTGGGAATATGAAATAAAAATATATTTTTTATGGATTTTACTTGTATTTTATCTTTTGGAACAATTTTTTTACTTATATCTATTGTTTTTTTTGGAAAAATAAGTTATTATTTAAGTAAGAAATGAAAAAAAAATCCAATAATTAAAAAAAATAAAAAAACATTATGGAAATAACTATAAATCAGGAGGTAAGAAAAAAGTGAGAGTAATAATTTTAAAGGATAAAAAGGAAATAGGAAAATGGAGTGCTTATCAGATAGCAAAAAAAATACTGAGGTTTAATCCTACACCTGATAAACCTTTTGTATTGGGGTTGCCAACAGGATCTACACCAATTGAAACATATAAGGAGCTTATTAATCTTAATAAGGAAGGAGTAATTTCATTTGAAAATGTAATAACGTTTAATATGGATGAATATGTAGGACTGGCACCTGAACATGAACAGAGTTATCACTATTTTATGCATGAAAATTTCTTTAAACACATAGATATTAAAGCAGAAAATATAAATATACTTGACGGACTTGCAGAAGATATTGAAGCAGAATGTCAGAGATACGAGGATAAAATAAAAGCTGTTGGTGGAATAGACTTATTTTTAGGTGGAATAGGTGAAGATGGTCACATTGCCTTTAATGAGCCGGGATCTTCATTAGCTTCCAGAACAAGAGATAAAGAACTGACTTATGACACGATTTTAGCAAATTCAAGATTTTTCGACAACGATATAAATAAAGTTCCGAAACTTGCACTTACTATTGGAGTAGGAACATTGATGGATTCGAAAGAAATTATTATACTTGCTGAAGGATATAAGAAAGCAAGAGCTGTATATCATGCAATAGAAGGTGGAGTGAATCATCTGTGGACAGTTTCTGCATTGCAGCTTCATAGAAGGGCACTTCTTGTAATTGATGAAACAGCAGTTTCAGACATAAAAGTTAAAACATACAGATATTTTAAGGAAATAGAAGCTGAAAATCTTGATTTGGATGAGTACAGAAAAAAACTAATAGATTTAAAAAATAAACAATAGAGAGGTAAAAAAATGATTATAAAAAATGCAAAAATTTTCGACGGTGAAAAGTTCATTGAAGAAAATGCAGTGATTACTGAGGGAAAATTAATAAAAAAAGTATTGAAATCAAGTGAACTTACACAGGATGAAATCAATGGAAATGAAGTTATAGACATAAATGGAATGGTATTGTCTCCAGGGTTTATTGATCTTCAGATAAATGGTTGCGGAGGAGTACTTTTCAATGATGATATTTCAATGGAAGCCCTTAAAATAATGAATGAAACAAATAAAAAGTTTGGATGTACTTCATTTTTACCAACGCTTATAACATCTCCTGACGAAAAAATAGAAAAGGCTCTTGAATTAATAAAAGCTAACAAGGATAAGGAAGAAATAGGAGTTCTAGGACTTCATATTGAAGGACCTTATATAAGTGTGGAAAAGAAGGGGATACACCGTCCTGAATATATAAGAGTACTTTCTGATGAAATGATAAAGAAAATAGCAGATGCAGGGCCTGAAGTAACTAAAATAATAACAATAGCACCTGAAAAGGCTGAAGTTAATCATTTGAAAACTTTGAAAAATGCAGGGATTAACATCGCAGTAGGACATTCAAATGCCACTTATGAAGAATGTATGGAAAAGAAAGAGTATTTTAACTGTGCAACACATTTATATAATGCAATGAGTCCATTGGAATCGAGAAAACCAGGTGTAATAGGATTCCTTTTCAACAACGATACTACAAACTGTGGAATTATAGTTGACGGATTTCATATGGAATTTCCTGCAGTAGAAATAGCAAAGAAAATATTAAAGGAAAGACTGTATCTTGTAACTGATGCAGTAAGTCCGGCAGGAACAACAGATATGAAGGAGTTCATGTTTGAAGGAAATCGTGTGCTATATGAAAATGGTAAATGTATTTCACCTTCAGGAACATTGGGAGGATCAGCATTAGTAATGAGTGAAGGTGTAAAAAATCTTGTGGAATATGTAAATGTATCTCAGGAAGAAGCTTTAAGAATGGCTACTTCATACCCAGCAAAGGCAGTATCTGTAAATGATAGATACGGATATATAAAAGAAGGATATATAGCTGATTTGACATATTTTGATAAGGACTATAAAGTAAAAGGAACTGTTGCCAAAGGTAATTTGACTGAGTATAATTAAACTATTTTCAGTAAAAGGAATAGCGTAAAGACAAAGTTATGTTATTAGAAAGTGTGCAAATAAACGGGAGGAGGCAATAATGGTAGAAGATAAAAAATATATCATAGCACTGGATCAGGGAACAACAAGTTCGAGAGCTATTATTTTTGATAAGAATATGAATATTGTTTCAACTGCCCAGAAAGAACTTACACAAATATATCCAAAACCTGGATGGGTGGAACATAATCCATTAGAAATATGGTCCAGTCAGAGGTCTGTTCTTACAGAAGTTATTGCAAGATCTGGTATTTCCCTTAAAAATGTTGCTGCTATCGGGATTACAAATCAGAGGGAAACAACGATAGTATGGGATAAAAATACAGGAGAACCTGTATACAATGCAATTGTCTGGCAGTGCAGAAGAACAGCAGAAATATGTGAAGAACTTAAAACTAAAGGGTTTGAAGAATATATAAAGGAAAATACAGGTCTCATAATAGATGCTTACTTTTCTGCTACTAAAATAAAATGGATACTTGACAATGTTGATGGAGCAAAAGAAAAGGCTGAAAAAGGTGAACTGTTATTTGGAACAGTTGACACATGGCTCGTATGGAAATTAACAGCCGGAAAAGTACATGTGACTGACTATACAAATGCTTCGCGGACAATGATGTATAATATAAAAACTCTGGAGTGGGATAAAAAAATATTGGATTTACTTGGTATTCCTGAAGGTATGCTTCCAGCTGTGAAAAATTCCAGTGAAATCTATGGTGAAACAAAAATGGGAGTAACTATGGGGGAAGAGGAAGGGACAAAAGTTCCTATTTCAGGAATTGCCGGAGATCAGCAGGCGGCATTGTTTGGTCAGGCCTGTTTTAACAGTGGAGAAATAAAAAATACATATGGAACAGGCTGTTTTATGTTAATGAATACAGGAGATAGGTTCATTAAATCAAATAATGGCCTTCTGACTACAATTGCCATAGGAATAGACGGAAAAATTGAATATGCCCTGGAAGGAAGTATATTTGTTGGAGGAGCAGTAGTTCAGTGGTTAAGGGATGAAATGAAATTATTTTCAGATGCTGCAGATACAGAATATTTTGCAGGGAAAGTAGAAGATAACGGCGGAGTTTATCTTGTTCCAGCCTTTACAGGACTTGGCTCACCCTATTGGGATATGTATGCCAGAGGGACTATAACAGGACTTACAAGAGGAGCTAACAGAAACCATATTATAAGGGCTGCACTTGAATCCATTGCCTATCAGTCGAAGGATCTGATAAAGGCAATGGAAGAAGATTCAGGAATTCAGATAAAATCTTTAAAGGTGGATGGCGGAGCTTCTGCAAATAATTTTTTAATGCAGTTTCAGGCTGATATACTGAATAAAAATGTATTGAGACCTGAAATTATAGAAACTACAGCATTGGGAGCGGCATATCTTGCTGGACTTGCAACAGGGTTCTGGGATAATAGGGAAGATATAAAGAAAAACTGGAAATTAAATAGGGAATTTCATTCAGAACTTGAAGAAAGTTTACGTGAAAAATATTTTAAAGGTTGGCATAAAGCTGTAGAAAAAGCTAAAAATTGGGAAGAATAGTAAAAAAAGACTGTCACAAATATAAAAGGGGTTGTCTCAAAATAATAAAAATTAAATATAATATATAAAAAAACTATATTTTTTTCATTTGCTAAAATTTTACTTATATAAAACAGTCATTCATTAAGGAAAAGTCAAAAACTTGCCTAAAGGCTCAGACAGATGACTTTTCCTAAATTCATTTTCTGTTTTACATTGTAAAATTTTAAATAATCCAAAAATATAGTTTTTCGCATTATTTTTTTGAGATGTTCTCTTTTAGATTAGGCTTCAATTTTTTTGAGATACCCCATTTTATCTATTTTCTAGTATTATTTTTTAAAAAACTTCCAAGCTGTAGGTAATAATGCTGAAAGAATCATCATTTTAATAACATCACCGGCAATAAAAGGATATAGACCTATTGCAAATACATTTTTATTTGGAAGAAATACACTAAGTTGTAAAAGTCCAAAGAAATATAGCACTGCATGAGCCACTATCAGCAAAGAAATTAACTTAACTGGAGATTTTGTCCATCCTTTGTCTGCAAAATATCCACAAACAAGTACTGCAAAGAAGAATCCTATTATATATCCTCCTGATGGAGTGAAGAATGTTAATCCTCCTGAGAATCCTGCAAAAACTGGAAGTCCTGCAGAACCTGCCGCAATATATGAAAGAACAGTGGCAGAACCTAGTTTTCTACCGTAAACAAGTCCAATAAACATTACTGCAAATGTCTGTCCAGTTATAGGTACAGGCGTAAATGGTAATGTAATAGACAGTTGAGACATTAAAGCTAAAAATATAGTTCCGCTTAGTACAAGCAGAATATTTTTTAACAGTTCCTGATTTTTGTTTTCAGCTTTGATTAAATTGTTAATCAATAAATTCTGATTCATTTTATACCTCCTGATTAATTTGTGTAAGCAATATTTACAGTATAAGTATAACCAAAAAAGCATTAAAAGTCAAATTTAAAAACAAGCGTTTTTTATTGGGAATAGTTGATAATAAAGGATAAATGGAAATTATTAAATAATTTAAAATAATATATATGTTTTCATATAAAAACATATGGATTATTAATAAGAAATGTAGTATAATAAAATAAACTTATAAAGGAGTTAGCTGTTTAGTTAAATTTGAATTATGGAAAAAAATGAAAATAAAAAAATAAAAATTTTTTCTAATTTGAAACAACAGAAAATTTTAGAATTACAGGAAAAAATAAACAAAGGGAAGTCTGTAAATGAAAAAAAAGAAAAAATAAACAGAAATCTTAAGGAATTAGTAATTCACACAAAAGAAAGTGAGAACAGAAAAAAAAGAAAAAGAAAAAGTATAAATTTTTTTTTATTTGCAATATTCACAGTAATGTCACTAGTCATAGTTTTCCTATCCTTCAAATACAAGGAATTTCAAGTATATCTCAGCAAAAATAAGGACATCATAAATTCAGGTAAAAAATATGAGGAAGAACAGAAAAGAAAAGCGGCTGAAGTAAAAGACCTTAAAAATCTTACTCTGGCAAATATTAATGATTTACCTGATGATAAGAAAAAACTTATGCTGAGTATAATTCCAAGTGGAAGTCCTTTGAAAAGGGAACTTTATGTGACAAGTCCTTTTGGAGTAAGGGTACATCCCATAAGTGGTGCAAAAAAAGAACATCATGGAATAGATCTGAGGGTAAATATTGGTGATGGTGTATTTTCCCCTGCAATAGGAAGGGTAAGTTTTGCAGGAGTAAGAGGTGGTTATGGGAATACAGTTATTGTTGACCATATGTATGGTTTTCAGACACTTTATGGACATTTAAGCAAATTACATGTTCAGGCTGGAGAGATTGTAGGAAAAGGAAAGCTTCTGGCAGAAGGGGGAAATTCAGGAAGTTCAACGGGACCGCATCTCCATTATGAAATAAGATATAATGGTACGCCGATAGATCCAAAAAATTTTATTGACTGGAATGAGAAACAATTTAATATATTATTTGAAAAAGAAAGGAGTGTTCAATGGGAATATTTTCTAACAGTAATGGGAAAGAATTAAAAACTGTATCATCAGCAGACAGTGTAAATGTAATTGCTCCTGAAACATACATAAAAGGAATTATTGAAGCTGCCTATATGATCCAGATTGAAGGAGTGCTGGAAGGCGACATAAAGGCACAGGATTTGGTTCATATTACTGAAACTGGAAAAATTTCTGGAAATATTGAAGCTAAAACAGTTTTTATTGATGGAGAGGTATCCGGAGAAATAGTGGCTGATAAAGTTGAAATTGGAGAAAAAGGTAAAGTTTTTGCAAACATATTTTCTACTGTATTTGTAATACAGGAAGGTGGAATATTTGAAGGAAATAAGAAATTGAAGAAGGAAACAATGGAAATATCCTATAATGATAATTCGGAAGAATAGTTTAATGAAAATTTTTAAGGTGATTTTGAAAGGAAGCGAGAAATTATGAAAAAAACAAGGAAGCAAAATATTTTATTGGTAACATTATTTCTGACACTGCTTAGCTGTGGAGGAGGCGGTGGAGGTGGTGGAGGATCAACATCAGCACCAACTCCAACAACGCCAGTGCCAACAACACCAACAGTAACAACGCCGACAACACCTTCAACACCTACGGTAGAATCGGCATTGGATTTAAACGGACATATAAAATGGAATGACACTACTTTTTCATACAACAGTGCAAATCCGCATAATAAAACTTCGTCTGTCACACAGACAGGTTCAGGTGTAAGTATCGGTGTTCTTGATATGGGATTTGCAACAACAGACAGTGATTTACAGAATATAATAACATCGGAATTTGGATCAAGACTTGAAAAAGTAACAACTTATGGTCTGGCTACAAATGATCAGCACCATGGAATAACAGTTGCACAGGTTGCAGGAAGCTCAACATCAGGAACAGCTAAAGGAGTTAAAATTATAGGTGTTGATATTACAAAATTAAAAGATGGAAAGAATTATCCGGATCCAAGTCTTTCGGCATACCAATATCTGTACAATACTAAAGGTGTAAGAATATTTAACCAGTCTTTTGGAGTTTCTACTGAAGTAACAGGTTTTAACAGAAGTTCAGCAAAATATCAGATAAATAATGGTAGTTCAACAGAAGATATACTAGGATTTTATCAGACAGCTGTAAATAATGGAGCACTATTTATATGGGCAGCAGGAAATGAAAGTTTCAAATCAAATCCTTCATTAGAGGGAGGACTTCCTTATTTATACAATGAATTGGAAAAAGGATGGATTAACGTTGTCGGATTGGCAAAAGATAGCCCTATAAATCCTGGAAGTACTAACTGGGAAGATCTGCAAAGATTAAACGGGGCAGGAGTTGCTAAAAACTGGTCAGTATCAGTGGTTTCAGGAATAACAGTACAGTCAAAGGTTAATGGTCTGAGAGGAACTTACACTATGAACGGTTCTTCATTTGCGGCACCGATAGTAGCAGGAACAGCGGCACTTATAAAGGAAAAATATCCTTGGATGACAGGAGATCTTATAAGACAGACAATTTTATCTACAGCAACAGATATAGGTAAAAAAGGTGTAGATGAAGATTTTGGATGGGGACTTTTAAATATTGGAAAAGCATTAAACGGACCTGCATTATTTGATAAGAGACTTGCACTTGGAAATAATGTTGAAGCAAATGTACCATCGGGAACTTATACATTCTCAAATAATATTTCAGGAGATGCAGGATTTATAAAAAATGGAGCAGGGACTTTGAAATTTACAGGAAACTTAACTTATACAGGAAATACAACAATAAATGATGGTAACCTTGTAATAAAAGGAGTTACTTACAACTCAAGTTCAACAAGAATAGTTAAAGGAAACCTTGTGGCGGCTGCAAATGTTAATATTCAAAATGATGTACAAAATGAAGGCGGAAACTTTGAAGTGGAAGGAAGCAACGTAACAGTAGGAGGAAACTATACTGCTTCTGAAAATGCTAAAACTACTTTAAATTCCAATGCAAGCGTGCATGTAAAAGGAAAAGTGGCATTAGGTGGTTCTACAATCGAACTTAAGTCAGAAAAGGACGGAGTGGCTCAATATGTTACTGCTAAAGGAACAGAGGCAAAAATAACTTCTGACAATGAAATAGAAGGAAATGTTGCAAATGTTGAAACAGCAGAAATGCTTAAAGGAGATGTTGAAGCAACAGAAAATGGTATAAATGCAACTTTAAGCAGAAAAAATGTAGAAGAGTATGTATCAGA
>NZ_KI272824.1 GCF_000469505.1 Leptotrichia sp. oral taxon 215 str. W9775
TCAACAGGAGTAACGGTAACAACTTCATCTTCTGCAAGAATGGTAACAGGGTCAGTCGTTCCAAATCTGATTACATCAGGAAAGAGTGTGACAACACTGGAAGCACCAAAGAATCCTGTAGTTAAACCAGTTACTAAAATTGAACAGGAAACTGTTCTAATAATAAATGGATTTACAAGTAAACAAATTAAAGAAATGAGTTTAGAAGATTTAAGAAAAATTGGTTCTTCAGAGACCACTTCTAGTAATGCTATAAAAAAGTTGAAAGGAACAAAAGAAGAAGCATTAAAATTTTTCGAAAGCAGAGTAGTCGGGGAAATAGAAACTAAAGTAAATCCTGCAGGAAAAGTAATAAAAGTAGGATTCGATAAATTTGGAAATAAATTAACTTATAGAGATTTTTCAGTTATAAATGGTAGTTATCCAACTATTGAATTGTTTAAAGGAAGTACAGGTTCATGGGTAACAAAAATTAAATTTGAATAATAGAAAGGAATCATAACATGGAAGTTAATTATTATATTACTTCTGAATTTGAAAAATATAAGAAATATGCAGAAGAAGGAATTATGGAATTAATAGAACTGAAATTTTTAAATATTTCAAAAGAAGAAGAACAAATTTTAAAAAATCTTAACATAAATTATAAAATATATAGGAATAAAACTGTAAAAATTCAGCTAATAAATTTTATAAACTATGTAGTTGAAAAAGATGGGGAGGAAAAAGGAATATATATCAAAAAAACAAAAGAATATGAAAAATTTTTTAAAGAAGCAAATATAATTTTTAATAAAAATGAAAAATATGAAAATTTGATAATATCAAAAGATAAAGTAAGAGTTGAAGTTATTATAGAAAGGGATATAAGTAATGTTAAAACAGAAATTTGAAAATATTTTTATAAAAAAATGTAAATATAAAGATACAAAATTATATATTTATTATAGGCATAAAAATAATAATAAATGTCTGGTTTTTTCTAATGTAAAAAGTTTTAAGTCAGTATTTTCTGAACTTTATTGTTATGATAGTCTGTTAAAGAAATTAGAAATAAATGAGTTTTCAAATATGATAAACAGAAATTATAAAGATAATGAAGTATATATAATTGATGGACTGTGGATGAGATATATCATAAAATTCAATGATTAATGAAAAAATACGGAATAGTTGTAAATGTAGGAAACACAGGACGTGTGGAAGAGTGTAGTAATACCGGAAGTACCAAAGAAACCTGTAGTTAAACCGTTTATTAAACCTGAATAGAATATAGAAACAGTGGAGAAACCGGCTGTTACTTCAGAAAAGCCTAAACCAGTAGACAGAAGTCATTCTCAGAGAAGTAGTAATCAGGATAGTCATAAAGAAGATTTCAGTCAGAAAAGAAAAACAGGAGAAAACAAATCTGATAATTGAGATATTTACTATGAAGGGCGGAAAGTTTATACTGCAAGTGAACTGAATCAGTTAGGAAGAGAAAGTAATGCTACTCCTAACAGAGGAGGCGAATATATATTTGAAAAACCTGCAGGAAAGCCTGAAGCACAGGAATTTCAGTGGGGAACAACAGGAAGTATGATGCAACAGACTCCAGATAGACCGAAAAATGTAATTCCGGCTTTAAGATATGATAATCCTAATTCTCGAGGAATAATTTCATAAAATTTGATGGAATTGAAGTAAGGGATGGTAAAACTTATCTGATTGATGCGAAAAGAAATATTCCTCATTGGAATAAAAGTGCTATGAAAAATTTGACAAAAACATTTGATAGAATAAATGAAGCTAAAAATCAAAATCTAGAAATTAAAGTAATATATGAATTTCCAAAGGAAGAGGCGAAGATTAAATTTACTGACTGGTTAGATAAGAATCCAAAATATAAGAAAACAATTAATGAAATCAGGATTAGACCAGAAAAATGAAATTGAAAGGATATTTAAATTTATGCAAAATAGAGAAAAAAGCATTAGAATGTATAGAAAAATCAATAAAAATGAATCAATAGAAGAAAGACATAAGAAAGTTATGAAAGGACTGTCAGAACTGGAAGCACCTTTAGGATTGAAAGATAGTGAGATTCCAGAAGTGCCGGATTTCGGTGTAGAAATAAGAGCGTATTATCGTACAAAAAATTCTAAAACAAAAGGAGTTTCGATATCAGGAAATTATATATGGAGAGATGAAAGTTCAGAGAAAGAAAGATGGGATTCTCTGGAGTATGATTTTAAAATAACATATAGGTTGATAAATTATAAGAAAATAATATATGAAGACCTCCCAAAAGTGATAAATATTTTTGATCCTTATGTTGCTGATTTATATGTAGCTTATAATGGTGCTTACGAAGAAGGGAGAACTCCGGAAACAAGAACTTATGGAGAAAGTATAAATCCTGAATTTTTAAAACTGAAGGAGAAAAATTGTAACATAGGAATTCTGCAAGATGTATTATTTACACTATCTCCAGTGATGTATTTCAATGAAGAAAGTTATAATAAGCTTATAAAAGTACCAAAAGAAGAGCTTCTGGAAAGACTTAAGGGGAAAGCAAAGGGAGTGTTGCTACTTGAAAAGGGTATATACATTATCTTTAATGATAAGGCAGATATTACTTATGAAGAATTTGTAGAAATGAACAACACATTTAAGCCATTACTGGGATTAATTTAATTGGAATATAAGACAGTCTGGAAAATTATCAGGCTGTCTGTTTTATAAAAATATTAGTAATATGTATAGTGAAAGTAGTAATGCCATAAATTTTGTTACCGGGACAGTGAAGGGACTAAGGGATAATATAAGGTCAAAAGATGGGAAACCTGCACGGATGGATGATGTCAGGAAGGGTGAATTCTTGGAGTGTCCTCAAATTTTAGAAAATCAAATAGAAAACTGAGTGGGAATGTAAAAAATTATGTAGACTTAAAGTTGGTCTTAGTATAATAAAATCACAAAAATATTTAGGTTCTATAATATGTGTGAAGATGAAAAAATAAATAATATCTAAAATAAATTGAAAATAATAGTTTTCAAGGTATAATGAAATTAAAGTAAAACTGTAAGGAGGTAATTACTTTATGCAAAAATATTTTATGAATCCCATGACAGGAAAAACTATGAAAAATACTCATCTTTCTCATATTGTAAGTTACGGTTTAACTAGAGAAGAAGAACATTTTATATTTACAAAGGTGGAAAAATTGAAGACAGAAAAAAAAGAATTTTTTGATTATATTATTTGTAATGACTCTTTTCTGAATATGATTGCTGTGTCTGGTTTTATCATAATAATAAATCCGGAGGCAATGTCAGATGAAGAAATTAAAAGTTTCAACGAATGCTTTGAAGAAGCTGAAAATACGATAATTGTTTCAACTAGAGATTTTAAAAGAAGAAAAAATTTTCCAATTTATTTTAATATAGCAATTGACATCAGTAATCCTTTATGTGGAGAAACTTACTATAATCTGATGAAATTTGGAGTTGAATATATGGAATATAAATTTTACTATGATTCATCTAAAAAATCGTTTTTAAGTTGATTTTATATGTGTTATAAAATTTATTCTAAGAGCTATAACCACTATATTTTTTGTATAGAACATGATTTAGAAATGTATTTAATATCATGTTTTTTTAATAAAAGAAAAATAAAATATATAAAAATAATTAAAAATAATTTGACAAATAATAAAAAATGTAGTATAAATAATTAAATAAAAATTAATGATAAAAGGTGGGGTTATTATGAAAAGTGAGGTAAAAAGGGAAAAAAAGTTTCAGAAGGGCTTTACTCTGGTTGAAGTTATTCTTGTTGTGGCCATAATTACAATAATATCGGCAATAGCAGTGCCACAGGTGGGAAAGTACCTGAATAAGGCAAACAGGAGTAAAATAATAGGAGCAATAGCGGAATTAAACAATTCATCAACATCTTGGAGCATCGATCATGGGGGCGATATACCAAATAGTTTACAGGACATATTCAATGAACAGGGAGATTTAAAGAAACTTGGAATAGGAGCAGATAACAGCGGAAATTTCAAGATTGGAAATATTCATGGGAAAATTTTATACAGCAATGGAGAAGTATATGCAAAGACAGATCCCAACAGCAAGGCATTTCCAAATGAGGAAATTAGAAAATAATGTCTGGTTTAAATGCAGTTCATATATTTGAAATTATTGAATATATTACTTTTTTTTATATATGTATGACAGATATAAAAAAGAAAATAATACCTGATAGTGGTTTTGTAATACTTATAATTACAGGATTATTAAAAGGTATGGCAAAAGGAAATCTGGAAGGATATTTTTTAGGAATGTGTGTCTATCCGATGCCGTTAATAATTCTGTATATACTGGAAGATTATTTTAAGAAGGAACTGATAGGATTCGGAGATATAAAGCTAATGATGGGAATTGGAGGAAATCTGGGATATAAAAATCTTGCAGAAATAGTAAAATATTATCATGCGGTATATTTTCTTGCTGGAATTATGGCGATTCTATTTATACTTTATCTAAAATATAAAGGGAAAAAAGCTGAGTATATTCCTTTTGCCCCTTTTCTTATTATGGGGGTTATTACAAGGATAATGGATATTCAAATATTATAAGGGGACGGATTTAATCATGAAAAATAGAGGGGAAACGCTGGTTGAAAGTCTTTTATCCATATTTTTTGCTGTTATTGTCCTGACACCTGTTTCAAATCTGATTTTAAAGACTTTCAGAATTGACAGTAAAATTGACAGGAAAAATATTTTTAACATGGAAACAGAAAATATGTCAGAAATATTGAAAACAAAAGATTATGCATTTCTGTACAGTCGGATTGGAAAACATGCGATACAGAATAAAAATGACTTTTACAGTAAATTTGCAATAGAAGGAAAGTATCAGATACTGAAGGAGAGTGTCAATGGAAAAAGTCGTAATCTGGAAATAAAAGCAACAGAAAACTATTATCTGAATGAAAAAGGGGAAAAGGAATATATACTGGAAATAATTATAGACGGGAAAAAGGATTATTATTTTCCTGAAATAAAGTAAAAAAGGGGGATTATGAAAGGGGATAAGGCGGGTAAAAAAACAGGAGGATATCTGCTTCTTGAAATACTGATTTGTATGCTCCTGTTTTCAGTAGTTGTATTTGTAATTTCAGTATTTTTAAAAAGAACTGTAATGATAGAAAAGAAAAAGTCAAAAACTCAGAAATTGGAAGAAAATATCCACTTTCTCACAGATAAAATTTCTGAAGATATATCAAACAGGGACAGGGAAGTTTTTGAATATGAAGGAAGCATGGATAATTTTCATATAAAAGAAAATTATGTTTTATTTAGAAAGGATAACTTATTTTATAAGCTGGAATACACAAATAAGAAATTATACATATCAGAAGGAATAAATCTGTTAAATCTGGGAAGCAGGACAGCTTTAGGAGAATATGAAAATCTGGAATTTAAAAAAGTGGACAGATTATTTATGATTGTAATGAAAAACGGGAGCAGTGAAGAAGTCAAGGTAATTAATTTAATGTAGAGGGGGAATCTGGTGAAGAATAAAAAGAGGGGGGCAAGTCTTGTTTATGTTCTTATAATTTTATCTGTCATTCTGACTTTTTCAACAGGATTTATCTATTTTGTGCATGAGCGTGGGAAAATAACTGTTCTGAGGGAGAAAAGTGACAGGAGCAGGAAAATATCAAACAGTTATATGGCAAACATGGAAGATAAAACTGCTGAAAGATTGGAAAACAGGGGATTAAGCATTAACGGAAATCAGAAAGTTATAAAGGGGAAAAGTGATTATTTCAATAAGAAGTTCATAATAAGCACATCTGGTCAGAATGAACTGAAAAGACTTCTATTTTCAGATAATCATGAAGAAAGTATTGGGAACTTTAAAATAAAGGAAATAAAGGATTTTACAGGAAATGAATATTTTCCGCCACTTGAAGAAAATACAGTTTATAATAATCTGAAAATAGTATATTTTAAGAAGGTTTTAGGGAAAGAAGTCAATTATAGGGAGGAACTGGAATTTAAAAGAATAGATTCCATGACTGTGGAAATTCAGGAAAAGAATGGCGGGTTTGTTTTAAACTGAAATATAAAAGGGAAAAAATTGAGGTGAAAAATGTTTGAAAAAATAAAAATTTATATGAGAAGTAAGGATAAAGTATATATTTACATGAATGAAGAGATTCTGTTTTTTGAAAATCAGGAACTATCTTCCATTCTTGAAAATTTAAGGGAAGAGAGTGAAACAGATGAAGAAATGGCTGTTTCAATTATTCTGCACTATCCTTATTTTTTATTTGAAGAAGATTTACAGGCTAAAAATAACTTTATAAATAAAAATATGAAATATATATACAAAAAATATTATTTAAATCATATGGAAAACAGGTATGTAAATCTGTATATGGAAAGAAAACAGATAAATGATATAAAAAACAGTTGCAGACAAGCTGGCTTTAAGCTTATGGACATAAAAACGGATTTTGATATAATTTATGGTTTTTCGAAGGAAGAAGATATTGAAATATTACAGGTTGGGGAAATAAACAGTGTAAGAATGCTGGTAAAAAATGAAAAAATAGAAGAACTTGAAAAGCTCGATTTAAAACTGGAGGATATGGAAGACAGGGAAAATTTTGATTTTGGGGATATGAAAACTTTCTTTTGTGAAGAAGAGGACATAAGGAATATTTTTCAGAATGAAGAACTGGAAAATAATATAAATTTTCTGAGTAAAAATAATCAGCTTGAGCTTGGAGATTTAAAAAATATAAAATTAAAAGATGTACTGGTTGTTGTTGTTCTGATAGGAATCTATGTATTTTTAAATGGAATGATTCCTTTAGGGAAGCAGGTTGAAAAAAATAATAATCTGAAGAAACAGGTGAAAAGCCTGGAATCTGAATATTTAAAGGAGAAGAATGAAAAACTTCCGGATTATTCAGAAGAGCTGTCGAAATTAAATGAAATTGATAATGGAATAAAAAGGAAGGAGTATTATTCATTTATAAAATTTCTGGTAGATAACAGTATTAACGGAATAGATTATACTAAAGTGAAGTATGAGAATAAAAAATGGCTGATACAGGGAGAAATAGAAAATTTTGATAATTTTGAAAAGTTTGAAAGCAGTGTAAGGAAAAAATATGAAAACAGCGAACTTGGATATATAAAGGACAATGATGAAACAACAGTTTTTGAATATACTGTAAGTGAGAAAGAATAGTGTGGGAAGGTTGGAATGGAAAAGATTAAAATAAAGGGAATTATACTGGTTCTGTTGCTTGTGCTGGGAATATTGGGATTAAATACCAAATATCAAAAATACAGGAATGAAAAAAATAACGAAAAACTGCTGAAGGAAAATAAAAAGGAACTGGAAGCGAAAATAGAAAATGTTATTTCAGAAAGGGAAGAACGTAGGAAGGAAATACAGTCTGATTATGAGCAGATTCAAATAATAACAGGGAAATTAGGATTGCTTTCCATGAAAAATGAGTCAGAATTTAAAAAGATGATTTATGTTTTTACAAGGGAAAGCGGGCTTAAAATGAATGAAATATCAAAATCGGAGAAGTTATGGGAGAGAAATGGCTATAAACTGAAATATATTCATTTTACATTGTATGGATCATTGAATAATTTTGGAAAGTTTCTGTATTTTCTTAATAAAAGCAGAAAGTTCATAGACACTTCCAGAATGTATATTGACCTTACAGGTGAAGGCTTTAAAATTTCTCTGGGATTTATTGAAAAGGGGAAAATAGGTGTAAAAAATTAATTGGGAAGGATAGAAAAATGTTTTTTAGAAATAAATGGGATAAAATGAAGATTCAAAAAAATGTAGTTATAACTTTTATGATTTTTCTTACAGGAAATAATATTTTTTCAGAAAAAATAACAGATTATGTGAATAAGAAAGATGTACAGAATGTAAATAGAATATTTATTTACAGGGAAGAAAAAAGGCAGAAAAAAGAAGAACTGGAAAAGGGAAGTATAAAAAATAAAAACGAAGAAAATAATACAAAAACAGAAAAAACTGAAGAAAAAAATAACGGAAAAGAAACACCTCAGAAAACAGTTAATGAGAAAATAGGTGAGGTGGAACTTGAATACAGGGATGTCAAGGAAATATCAGAAAAACTGGATGGGTTGAGCGGTTTCAAAATAGTGGGAATTGATAATAAGGTTATTCTGCATGGAGATGAAAAGAAAATGGAAGAAGTCAGAAGAATAATAAAAGACTTGGACAGGCCAAAAGAACAGGTAATAATAAAGGGAAGAATAATTGATACAAGCTCAAATCTTTTTGAAAGGCTCGGAGTAGACTGGAGTGCCAGCACTGATAACCAGACTCCGGCAAAAACCAGTCTTATAGCAAAGTTTCTAAATGGAGAGGTTTCCATCGGGTCAATTTTTTCAAGCGGAGGAAAGTTTCTGGGAGTTGATTTTAACCTTTTAAGAGAAAACGGAGATATAAAAATAGAGGCAATGCCAACTCTTATGATAATGGAAAATGAAGAAGGGGAACTCAAGGTTACAGAGGAGGTAATTGTAGGAGAGAAGAAAATAACAAAAAATAATGAAGATTACATAGAGCCTATATTTTCAGAAGCTGGAATAGTTTTCAGAATACTGCCTGAAATTAAAAAAATAAAAAATGAAAAGAAAATTCTGCTGAAAATAGATACGGAAATAAGTAATTTTAAGCTTACATCTAATTATAGCGCCACATCAGGAGCAAAACAGAAAAATCAGACTAAAACTATTATTAGCCTAGATGACGGAGGGTCAACTTTTATAGGTGGTCTAAAGCAGAATGTAAACAAGGAAACATTGAGAAAAGTTCCTTTCCTATCAGCAATACCTATAATTGGTCCCCTCTTTAAATACAAAAGGAAAAATCATGAAGTAAGGGATATTTACATTGAAATAGAAGCTATAATCCAGAAGACAGAAAAATAAAATACAGAAAGCCATAATTTTTTTAATTTCCTCAAAATTATTAATGTAAAATTAATGATATAATCTGAAATATATAGTATAATATAGGAACACAATTTTATAAATGCAAAGAAAAATAATTTTAGATTAAGTTCAGAAAGAGGATAGAGTATGATTTCATTTGAAAGACTGAAGGAAATACTGGAATGTTTCAGTAAGGTTAAAATTGCCGTTGTTGGTGATATGATGCTGGATGAATATTTAATAGGGAAAGTAACTAGAATATCTCCTGAGGCACCGGTTCCTGTGGTAAATATTGAACAGGAAAGATTTGTTCTTGGAGGAGCTTCGAATGTGGCAAATAACTTAAAAAGCCTGTCAGCACAAGTTTCTGTTTATGGAGTTGTGGGACAGGACAGCAATGGCGAAAAGTTTGTAAAGGAACTTGAAGCTAAGCAGATAAATCCATCAGGAATTGTCATAGATGGAACAAGACCTACAATAATAAAAAGCAGAGTCCTTTCTCAAGGTCAGCAGTTATTAAGGCTGGACTGGGAAAAGGATACAGATATTACTGAAAATATACAATCAAAAATAATAGAAAATGTAGAAAAGGACATTGAAAATACAGATGCAGTACTTCTTTCAGATTATAATAAGGGAGTGCTGACAGAATTTATTTCCCAGAGCATAATAAAAATAGCTAAAAAATATAACAGAAAAGTTGTTGTGGATCCTAAGCCTAATAATTTTAAAAATTACAAAGGAGCAACTTCAATGACTCCTAACAGGAAAGAAATCCTTGATTATTTTGGAATGAAAAAATTCCAGAGTGAAGAAGAAATAGCTCAAAAAATGTCAGAGCTTAAGAAAGAGCTTGAGCTTGATAATGTAGTTCTGACAAGAAGTGAGGAAGGGGTTTCACTTTTCCGGAATGAACATAAGAGAATACCGACTGTAGCAAGGGAAGTTTATGATGTAACAGGAGCAGGAGATACCTTTATATCAACATTCCTGTTATCAGTATGTGCAGGAGCAGATCTGTTTGAAGCAGGAGCTATTGCAAATATGGCTTCAGGTATTGTAGTTGCTAAAATTGGAACAGCAACAGCTACAAAAGAGGAAATACTGGAATTCTACCATAACGTTATAGAAAATAATTATGAAAAAATATAACATGTTATGTGCTAATTTCGTGGGATAAAAAATATAAGGTGATGAATTATAGTTTTTAAATAGAATTAAGAAAAGAAGGAAGTGGAATTATGGCGATAATTGCAGCAGTAGAAGCAGGGGGAACAAAATTTATATGTGGTCTTGGAACTGAAGATGGGAAAATAATAGACAGAATAAGTATTCCAACAACTACTCCTGAAGAAACAATGTCTAAGGTTATAGAGTATTTTAAGGATAAAAAGTTTGATGTTATGGGGGTTGGAAGTTTTGGTCCCATTGATCCTGTAAAAGGTTCAGAAACATATGGTTATATAACAAAAACTCCAAAACCATACTGGAGTGACTATAATATAATCGGGGAACTGAAAAAGCACTATGATGTCCCAATGGAATTTGATACAGATGTAAATGGTGCGGCACTGGCTGAATCATGGTGGGGAGCAGGAAAAGGATTGAAAAATGTTATGTATATAACAGTTGGAACAGGAATTGGAGCAGGAGCAGTTGTAAATGGAACTATGCTTCAGGGACTTACTCATCCTGAAATGGGACATATTTTCATGAAAAGACATCCTGAAGACACTTATGAAGGAAACTGTCCATTCCATAAAGACTGTCTTGAAGGAATGGCAGCAGGGCCTGCAATTGAAAAAAGATGGGGGAAAAAAGGACATGAACTGGCTGATAATGAAAAAGTATGGGATATAGAGGCATATTATCTGGCACAGGCTCTTATGAATTATGTGTTAATTTTATCTCCTCAGAGAATAATAATGGGTGGAGGAGTAATGAAACAGCAGCATCTGTTTCCACGTATAAGAAAATATTTACAGGAATTTTTAAACGGGTATGTACAGAAAAAAGAAATACTTGAAGAAATTGATGAGTATGTTGTGTATCCCGGACTTGGAGATGAAGCAGGTTTTGTAGGATCGATAGCTTTAGGAAAATTGGCTTTGGATGCCAAATAAATTTAAATAATTCCGGAAGGGCAGGGAATAAAAGTGAATGTAGAACATTCAATAAAAAATACTAGAAAATATGCGATACTGGAAGTTATGTTCTTTAATGGTTTTTCAGTGGGAATGCAAAGTTTTGTGCTGTTAAGTCTGGCAATATATTTTAATATGAGTTCTTTTTTAATATCAGTAGTATCATCTTTGCCAACAGCCGGATATTTATTGCAGATATTTACTAAAAGAGTAAATACAATTTTAGGTGGAAGAAGAAGAACACTTGTTCTGTCAGTTACAATATCAAGGTTAGTTATATGTTTACTGCCTTTTGCAGTGCTATTTGATATGAGAAATCAGTTTGTATATTTTATAATAATGTTTATTTATGGGTTGTCATCACCTTTTGTAAATAACGTATGGACAGCTACAATGGTAGAAATTATAAATAAAAAGGAAAGAGGAAAATATTTTGGGAAACGTAATTTATTCTCATCGTTATCGACAGTGGTATATACACTGTTTTATGGATATATTTTATCTCTACCTGATAAAAAAAGCTCCATATTGCTGCTTACTTCAGTAATGGCAGTTTCAGCAATAGGATCTGCAGTATTTATGTATCTTCACTATATTCCGGATTTAGGGGAGGAAGTAAAGAATATCAGTATAAAAGCTGCATTTAAAAATAAAAATTTCGTCCTTTATCTGAAATTTGCATCCATATGGCTATTTACATGGGAATTTTTAAAACCTCTGACAGAATATTACAGAATAAAGATACTTGGTGTAAATACAATGTTTCTTTCCCAGATGGGGGTTATTACTGCAATACTGTCAAGTGTACTTTACATAATATATGGTAAATTGTCGGATAAATATGGGAATAAAACTATGTTAAGAATGGGGATATTCTTTACAACATATTATGTCCTTACATATTTTTCCATGACACAGGATAACAAAATGTCAATGCTTTTTGCGGCGGCAGTAATTGATGCGGTAGGATTTACAGCAATAACATTAAGTTTACTGAATTTAATGATGGAAGTTTCTGAAGAACCTGCCGATGCTTATGTAGGAGCATACGCAATAGTCTGTGGAATTTCAGCAATATTGGCAGGAATATTTGGAGGACTTGTAGGAAAGTTCGTAAATAATGGAGTTATTTATGTTTTTGGAGAACAATTTTACACAATAAGATTTGCTTTTGCAATAGGATTTGTTTTAAGGCTGTTTTCATTACTTGAACTGACAAGAGTTGATTCATTTGAAAAGACATTCATTTATAAGGGAAGCCTGCCTATAAAGAACTTTTTTTCAAAAAGAATTTTAAATGTGGGTGCAAGCTATATTAACGATGTAAAGAGAAGTGAAAGGGAAGATCAGGAAAAGAATTCTGAAAATGAGGAAAACATTAATAAAAATGTTGAAAATAATGAAGTAAACAATATAAATAAAGAACCTGAAAAACAGGAAAATAAAGTAGATAAATCTGAAAACGGAAACTTTGAAAAAAGTTCAGTAACAGAAGAAGAAAATACAGATAATAAAACAGTTTAAAAAATCAAAAGGGGGGATTAAATTGACTGTTTTTTTTAGCTTAAAAAAATTTAGCAGTGATAAAATTACTGAAAAGGAACTGTGCTCCTTTACAAAAGGAATGTACTATCTTTTAAAGGGAAAAATAGAATTAACTGAAGCTTTGAGGATTATTTCTGAAGGTTACAGGAAAGAAATAAAAAATAGGATAATAAAAACTGTAAGAAAAATAGAAGGAGGAAATTCTTTAGGAAAAGCTTTTGGGAGCCTTACACAAAGTAAAGAATTTCTGGAACTGGTAAAAATAGGAGAAGAAACAGGAAACTTGGAAATCGTATTTAAAAATTTGTTTGAGAAGTATAAATTTAGGGAAAAGTTAAAAAGAGATGTCAGAAATCTCTCAATATATCCTGTGACAGTTATTATTACAGCGTTTGTGATAGTAACTGTTTTGCTTAGAGTAGTTGTTCCGAAGTTTACTGTTATATATTCTGATTTAGATCAGGAATTGCCGGAATTGACAAAGGCTATAATCAGAATAAGTGAAATTACAGATAAATATGGTTTTGTAATATTGATTTTTCTAGTTTTAGGAGTTTTTATCATCTTATTTCTTAAAAAAAATAATCAGAAATATTTTGAAAAAATTGCTATGAAGATATTCATATTTGGAGAAATATACAAAAATATAGCTATTTTAAACTTTACTCAGAATATGTATTCCCTTACAGATGCAGGGATTTCTTTTCCTGTATCATTAAAAATGTGTGCAAATTCAGGAAATACACTTTTAAATGAAGAAGTACGGAAAATAATTTTTAGACTGGAAAAGGGTACAGGTATAGGGAAATCCTTTGAAAAACTCAGTTTTTTTAATGAGGAATATAAAGGATTTTTGAAAATAGGTGAAAAAACAGGAAAAATGGCAGTATCTTTTGAAAATTTGACAGATATTTATTCTGAAAAGGTACAGGGGAAAACCCAGTTACTTTTAAAAGTTATGGAGCCTGTATCTATAATTTTTATTGGAATTATAATTGGAATCATAATTTTCGCAGTGATGCTTCCAATGTTTAAAATAGGGGAAATGATATAGTTCGGTATGAAAATTAAAGGATATTGTGAATAACAGATATTATGAAAAAATTAATTATAAACAAAGAAAATAAAAAGATTAAAATATAAAGGAATATGGTAAAAATATATGATTGAAAACTTTATTAAATCATCAGAATATACACAGAAATTATTCCAGATAGATGATGAAGTACTGAAAAATATAGAAATGGAAAGTTTAAACGATAATGTTCCAATTATAACAAGGGAAGTTTTAAACTTTATGATATTTAATGCAAAAGGAATTGAAGCTAAAAATATTCTGGAGGTAGGTACAGCAACAGGATATTCAGGGTTATTCCTGGCACAGATTGCAAATACAAACGGTGGTCAGCTCACAACAATTGAAATTGATGAAAAAAGACATGAAAAGGCTATTGAAAATTTTAAAAAAGCTGGTATTTTTGAAAAAAATCGTTTGATTTTAGGCGATGCATTGGAAGAAATACCTAAATTAGATCAAAATAATAAATTTGATTTTATTTTTATTGATGCGGCAAAGGGTCAATACATTAAATTTTTTACAATGTGCTGGGAGCTTCTAAATGAAAATGGTATTATATTTATTGACAATATAATGTTCAGAGGGTTAGTAGCGGAAGATGAAACTGAAGTTCCAAAAAGGTTTAGGACAATAGTTGTAAGATTAAAAGAGTTTATACAGAAATTAAACAATGAATTTGATTTTGTCCTGCTGCCATTCGGAGATGGAGTAGGATTAGTTAGGAAGTAATAAAAATGAGATTTCTTTTATATAATATACGATATGGTACAGGAAAATATTTAAATCAGCCGATGAAATACCTGAGGGGGTATTTAGGTCAGTCTTTAGATCATATTCACCGTATAGGAGAGTTTATAAAGGAACAGAAGGCAGATATTGTAGGACTCGTAGAAGTAGATTTAGGGTCATTCAGGACAAAGGAGACAAATCAGGCAAAACTGCTTGGAGAGTTGACTGGAAAACATTATGTGTCACAATATAAATATGAAGAAAACTCGAAATATATGAAATTTCCAATTATGAGAAAGCAGGGAAATGCACTATTATCAAATGAAAAAATAATAGCCCAGAGATTTCACTACCTGGAAAGAGGAACTAAAAAACTTGTAATTGAAATGGAAACAGAAGAAGTTACGATTTTTTTAGTTCATCTGGCTTTAGGAGGAAAAACAAGGCTGAGGCAAATTGTAGAATTAAATAATATGATAGAAAATTGTAAAAAGCCATTTATTGTAGCAGGTGACTTTAATCTTTTGTGGGGAAAAGAAGAAATAGAACTATTTTTAAAAGCGGGAAAATTGAAGAACGTTAACAATAGAAGAGAACCTACATTTCCAAGCTGGGCACCCAAAAAAGAGCTGGATTTTATTTTATGTTCTGAGAATATAGAAATAAAGGACTATAAGGTAGTAAGAAATACTTTATCAGATCACCTGCCTATTTTAGTGGATTTTGAAATTAAGAAAAATTAAGAAGGAGAAGATTAGTGAAAATAAGTAAGAAAATTTTAAATAGAGCATTACTATTTTTAATGGCAACATTTACAGTGGGAACCTTAAATGCAGAAACTGTACATATAAAAAGTAATTATAATGAAATAACAAAAATCATCGGAGGACTTAAAAAGGATGATTCAAATAAAACTAAAAAGAGTTCAAAAAAGGAATTGCGTGGAGTATGGGTGGCGAGTGTCATAAATATTGACTGGCCTTCAAAAAAAGGATTGAGTGTTGAGCAGCAGAAAAGAGAGTATATTTCAGTGCTTGAAGATGTTAAAAGATGGAATATGAATGCAGTGTTTGTTCAGGTAAAACCTACAGGGGATGCGTTTTATCCTTCAAAATATTCACCATGGTCTGAATATCTTACAGGAACTCAGGGAGTAAATCCTGGATATGATCCGTTAAAATTCATGATTGATGAAGCACATAAAAGAGGTATAGAATTTCATGCATGGTTTAATCCATATAGACTTACAATGAAAGGAAAGTCTACCAGCACAGAAAGTCTTTCTAAAGATAATATAGGAAGAAAAAGGCCTGAATGGACAGTCGTATATGGAGGACAGCTTTATTTAAATCCAGGAATACCTGAAGTAAATGATTATGTTATTGACAGTATTGTTGAAGTAGTAAGAAATTACGATATTGACGGAGTTCATATGGATGACTATTTCTATCCTTATAAAGTGAAAGGGCAGGAATACCCAGATGATGCACAGTTCCGAAAATATGGAAGTAAGTTTGCTGATAAAGGTGACTGGAGAAGAAACAATATAAATAAGCTCGTTGAAAAACTTCATAGGGAAATAAAAAAACAGAATAGCAGCATTGCATTTGGGATAAGTCCTTTCGGAGTATGGAGAAATGCCTCGACTGATCCTGGAAGAGGTTCGGAAACACAGGCAGGAGTTCAAAATTATGATGACCTTTATGCAGACATTTTACATTGGATGGATAAAGGGTGGATTGATTACGTAGTGCCACAAATATACTGGAATCAAGGATTTAAAGTTGCAGAATACAATACACTTGTAAAGTGGTGGAGTAAACATGCTAAAAGTACAAAAACTGATTTATACATAGGACAGGCTGCATACAGGGTAGGTTCATGGTCAAATCCTAACGAACTTGTAAATCAGATAAATTATAACAGAAATTATCCTGAAGTTAAGGGAAGTGTATTCTTCAGCTATAAATCATTAAAAGAAAATCCTAAAAATATAATAAATAACCTGTTAAACGGCCCTTACAGCTCTTTACCGTCAGAACTTGCTGATACAGAAAACGTAGATAAAGAAACAGTAACTGAAATTGCTCAAAATAAATAGAAAATTATATAAAAAAGAGACTATCACAAAAAATAGAAAAATAACATAAAAACCATATTTATAAATAATTCATAAATATGGTTTTCATTTTTTTAATTTTGTGATAGTCTCTTTTTATTTAAAGAAACTTATAAATAATGTAATTAAACTTACGTTTGCAAAATCTATAAACAATGCTCCGACAACAGGAACAACGAAAAATGCAAGTCTGGAATACTTATATTTTTCACACACAGATTTCATATTTGAAATTCCGTTAGGTGTAGCTCCTAATCCAAATCCGCAATGTCCTGATACTATTACTGCTGCATCATAGTCACTTCCCATTGCCTTGAATGTAATGAAATTCAGATACAGATAAATAAGAATTATCTGAGCTATCAGAAGTATCAGCATTGGAACAGCAAGATTTATTAATTCCCATAATTTCAGTGACATAAGTGCCATTGCAAGGAACAGGTTAAGTGAAACTTCTTCCATTACACTGATTTCCCTTATAGGTGCAGTAAATAATTTTGAATTATCTGAAATATTTCTCATAATAGCCGCAATAATCATTGGACCGATATAAATCGGGAAATTCATTGCAGGTAGAAGTTTTGTTATAATAATGGATAAATATGATCCTATTCCCATTGCTATTAAAATAAAGAAAAATGCCATTGAAAATTTTTCTGCATCAAGAACAGGTTCAGGCTTATTCAAAACATTTTCATCAATATCATCATCATAATTATTGCTTTCACGCTTTGAAGTTTGTTTTTCCATTAGTTTATGTTTAATAATAAGATTATTTGCAATAGGTCCTCCAAGCATAGAACCTGCAATAAGTCCAAAAGTTGCAGATGCTATTGCAACTGCTTCGGCTCCCTTTATTCCAAGAGCTTCAATAGTTGGTGCAATTGCCGCTGAAGTTCCATGTCCTCCAGTCATTGGAGTGGATCCTGTCATTAATGCAAGAAGTGGATTAATTCCGACAAATCCTGAAAGAAGAATAGCAACCAGGTTTTGTGCAAAACATAAACCTATGGCAAGAAGAAGAAAAATAAATACTTTTTTTCCTCCTTTTTTCAGAACTTTTAAACTTGCATTGAATCCAACACTGGTAAAAAACATTACCATAAAAAATGTCTGCAGTGTAGTGTCAAACTTTATAGTTATAATATTGGATTGTCTAAGTATAAAGGCTATTATTGAAAAAAGAAATCCGCCAATAACAGGTGACGGAATACAATATTTTTCAAAGAATTTAACTTTACTTCTTAGCTTCATACCGATTATAAGTAAAATAACAGACAAACCAATTGTTTGAATCATGTCCATTTTTAATTCGAACATTAAATCTCCATCCTTTCTAAATAAATATAATGCATTATTATACTATATATCAGAAGAAAAAACAAATAAAATTTAATGATAATGTAGGGTTTATATATGAATATAAGTTAAAATATATTATGTTTTTTATATTATTATAAACACATTTGAATAAGTTACTGTTTACAAAATTATAAAAGTATGTATAATATATATAATAAGATTAGTATAATATTTTTTATAAACATGTAATGAGAAATATCACTGTAAAACAAAATAATAGAAAACAAAAAATATAGAAATAGGAGGAATTTTGTAAATGAAATCAGGATTTATAGCAATTGTAGGAAGACCAAATGTCGGAAAATCTACATTAATGAATAAACTTGTAAAGGAAAAGGTGGCAATAGTTTCTGACAAGGCAGGAACTACAAGGGATCAGATAAGGGGAATTGTAAATATACAGGATAATCAGTTTATATTTGTAGATACTCCAGGGATTCACAAGCCCAAGCATCTTCTAGGAGAACATATGACTGAAATTGCCCTTGAAACGTTAAATGATGTGGATCTTATAATGTTCCTGCTTGATGGGACACAGGAAATTTCAACAGGAGATATTTTCGTAAACGAACATATAAAGGAAGTTACAACACCTGTAGTTCTTATAATAAATAAAATTGATAAAATGAGTGATGAGGAAATAGAAGCTAAAAAAGAGGAAATAAAAGAAAAGTTAGGGGATTTTGACAATATAATAACACTGACGGCAGAATTTGCAATTGGAATACATAAAATTTTTGAAGTGGCTGAGAAATATTTGTCAAATGATGTATGGTTCTATCCTGAAGACTATTATACAGATTTACCGGTAAATAAAATTGTAGTTGAAACTATAAGGGAAAAAATATTGCATCACACAAAAGACGAGGTTCCTCACAGTGTCGCAGTAGAGATTGTAAATGTTGAGACAAAACCTGAAATAAGAAAATATGATGTAAATATTTATGTGGAAAGGGACAGCCAGAAGGGAATAATAATAGGAAAAGACGGTGCCCTGCTGAAAAAAATCGGGACTGAAGCAAGAAGAGAAATAGAAGCACTTATTGATTTGAAGGTAAACCTTAAATTATGGGTTAAAGTAAGAAAAAAATGGAGAAGGGATAAACAGTTTCTTAATGATATGGGATATAAAATAAAAAAGAAGGTTAAAAAATAATCCAAATATGATGTGATCTATTGCAACCTTGAAATTATGTGGTATAATAATATTGAAGAGGGATTAGCTTGAAAGTTTCAATATAAATTTCAGATTTTAAATTATAAATTTTAAAGCTGGAATTTTTGGAGGAAGAATGGAAAAATATGTACTTCTTAGGGGAAAAGTTACAGGTAAATGGTATGATTTTGACAGAAAGGCTCATTATCATATCATTGTGGCTGTAAAAGAGGATGAAAATAATATAAAGGAATATGACATATCAATAAATATAGGAAGTGTTCTTGAAAATAGCGATGAATTTTATTCTTCAAATTTGCAAGTTTATTACGACAACAATTACACATATAATAACAAAATTCTTAAGGAAATGCTGTTACAGAAGCCAGGAGTAACAGCAGGCAGAAAAAATTTAAATTTGGATTATTTAAGAATGGAATTATTTCCTCATGAAAAAATGAAACTCATGAAGGGACTGGACAGGGAAGAAGTTTTTCTGACAGAAATATTGGAAAGGCATGTACTCGAAGCTCTTAACAACGATATAAATGAAATTTTTGTATTTGGCCGTTTATATGACAATAAAAAAGGAATTCATGATATACATATGAATCAGGCAAGTACAGGAAGATACAGAAGTAGTGACGCTCCCTATTCTGATGGTGGAGTGTTTTTTTATAACAGTGAATCAAAAACATGGGCAGCAATTTTCATAGCTTTTACATCACAAAACCTGTGTGCAGGTAAAAATAAACACGATTAAAATTATAATTTAAAATATTTTTTATGATGTGGAAGGAGGAATAAGAGTTATGGAGTTGGCAATGACACGGGAAAATTTCTGGAAGTATATTGCAGAAGCTCATAAAAAGGAAAAGGATAATAATGGCAGAATGAACTATCTTGTAGAAAAACTATCAAATAAGTCATATGAAGAAATTTTCAGCTTTGGAATAATAGTGGATGAAATAATGCTGGAAAGTTATAATCAGAAACTCTGGTGTGCCTCATACCTGCTAAATGGAGACACACGTGAAGAAAGCTTTGATTTTTTTAGATTATGGCTGATTTCGCAAGGTGAAAAAATATACAATGATGTTATGAAAAATCCTGACAATCTTATAAAATATGTTGAAGAACCTGATGAGGATTTTATATCAGATTTGTATGAAAATGAGGATTTTTTCTTTGTTGCTGTAGATGCCTTCGGTATAAAAAATGATATGGGAATATTTGAAGAACTGTTTGAAATTTATCTGGAGGAATTTGATTCCTATAAAGAAAAGCTTAACTATAATGATGAAGATTATCCAAAATTAAAACTTACATGGTGTGAAAAAGTGCCAAAATCAATGAAGAAGATATGTCCTAAACTATTTGAAAGGTTTTATATTGGAGAAGATGAATATACTGGAAATTAATGACTACAATGCAAAAAAGTAGAATAGCTGACATTAAGAAGATATGCAGTATTATTCTACTTTTTTATTTATCGGGAAATGAGATTTATTTTCCGGCAATTATTTTATTGAATTTTGCTATTTCAAAAAAGGAACCGCAGATTACAATTGCTTTATATCCGGAATTTTCATCCTTTACAATATTTAGGGCATTTTCATATGCAGTCATAATATCATCTTCAAAAATAATACTATCAACCGGAATATTCAGGGAAATCATTTTTTCCCTGATTTCTGCTGAGGTTAACCCATATACTGTGTCCTTTAAAGAGGTAATAAAAATCTTGTCAGTAATTTTTTCGAGTTTAGTAAATACCTGTTCAAAATCCTTTGTCGATAGAAGCGAAGTTATAATTACAACTTCATTTTTTTTATAGACTTCAGACAGATTTTCAGCAAGCTTCCTTATGGAATCATCATTATGTGCGGCATCAAGTATAACAGGTGGTTCAGTAGAAAAAAATTCAAACCGTGCAGGCCAGAAAACTTTATTAATACCCTTTTGAATAGTTTCATCATCAATATTATAAAATTTTGAAGTTTCATAAGCTAATAAAAAATTATTTGCCTGAAATTTTCCGAATAAAGGCAGAGTAAATTTTTTATCCTGAAATTTTATTATAGTTTTATAATTAATTTTATCCAGTTCCACTTCCATATCACAGTATTTCTTTATGACATTGATAGAATTTTCTGTCTTTTTATTAATTTCTTTTTCTAGTTCAGGTAAACTGTCTGCATAAATGCATAATTCCCTATTCTTAATAATTCCAGCTTTTTCATAGGAAATTTCCTTTAGGGAGTTTCCTAGGATTGCCGTATGGTCAAAACTGATGTTTGTAATAAGTGCAATATCGGAATTAAGAATATTTGTAGCATCAAGCCGCCCTCCAAGTCCTGTTTCTATAACGAGAAAATCAGGATTTTTCTTTGCAAAAAACATTAATGCTATAAATGTTGTTATTTCAAAAAAGTTAAGATACATATCCTTAAAATCTACATTTTCTCTTTTAAATTCTTCTATTACCTGTTTTAGAAAATAATAATTTTTTACAATTTCTTCATCATCTATCATCTGTCTGTTATAAAGTATTCTTTCATTATATTTGAGAATATGTGGAGATGTAAACTTTCCTACATTATATCCCGCTTCCAGAAGAATGTTTTCAAGGAATGTGGCGGTGGATCCCTTTCCATTTGTCCCGGCAATGTGAATAATTTTTACAGACTCGCATGGTTTACCAAGCAAATTATAGACTAACTTAAGATCGTCTATATTTTCCCTTCTTTTACCTGTACGTAAATTGAACAGTTCATTTAATATATTATCAATCATAGTTATTTTCCTTCCTCTTACATGTTACAAATTATAGCACTAAATGAATATTTTTAGTAGAAAAAGATTGATTTTTTTAAAAATTTGACTGGTTTTTTTGAAAAGTCGTGGTATATTTATAACGGGTATAAAATTTTGAAATGCAAATGGAAGAGAATATTTAAAATTTAAAGTTAGAAATGATTTTGGTATAAAATTTATTATAAATATTTAAGGAGTGATTTTTATGAAAAAGAAAAAATTCGAATTTCCTTCAGCGTTTACGGTGCTGGTCATTATACTGATTTTGGCAGCGGCATTGACTTATCTGATACCATCAGGAAGATTTTCAAAATTGACATACAGCAAGGAAAGTAATGAATTTATTATAACGGATGAAAATGAAAAAGTTACAGCACAGCCTGCAACACAGGAAGTTCTGGATAACTTGAACATTCATCTGTCCATTAATAAATTTACAGAGGAAGTTATAAAGAAACCAATGGCTATTCCAGGAACTTACAAAAGAATTCCACAAAATCCTCAAGGAATAGTTGAAATTATAAAATCTCCTGTTGCCGGAGTGGCAGATTCAGTTGATATTGTAATTTTTGTACTGATTTTAGGAGGAGTAATTGGAATTATAAATAAAATGGGAGCTTTTGATGCGGGAATTGCAGCTCTTTCGAAAAAAACAAAAGGAAAAGAATTTATACTTGTGACTTTAATATTTTTACTAATCACATTAGGAGGAACAACATTCGGAATGTCAGAAGAAACAATAGCATTTTATCCTATTCTAATGCCAATATTTTTAGCGAGTGGATTTGATGCTATGACATGTATTGCAGCAATTTCTTTAGGTTCAACAATAGGAACAATGTTTTCCACAGTTAATCCATTTTCTACAGTTATTGCATCGAATGCGGCAGGAATATCCTTTACAGAAGGACTTACATTCCGTATAGTATGTCTGATTCTTGCATCAATTATAACAATAGTATATATTTACAGATATACACTTAAAGTTAAAAAAGACAGAACAAAATCTATTGTTTATGATCAGGAAGCGGAAATCCGTGAAAAATTTTTAGGACAGTTTGAAAAAAGTCTAAAAACGGAATTTACTATGAGAAAAAAAATATGCCTTACTATATTTGGAATTGCATTTCCAATAATGATTTGGGGAGTTTCAACACAGGGATGGTGGTTTGGCGAAATGTCATCACTTTTCCTTGCGGTGGGAATTATAATAATGTTCTTATCAGGACTTCCTGAAAAAAAATCTATAAATGCCTTTATAAACGGAGCTGCGGAACTTATAGGAGTAGCACTTATAGTTGGACTTGCACGCGCAGTAAATATTATAATGGACAATGGTTTTATATCAGACACATTATTATACTATTCAAGTCAGCTTGTTGCAAACATGAGCCATACGGCATTTGCATTATTCCAGTTTGGTATTTTCTCTGTCTTGGGATTCTTTATTCAGTCTTCTTCAGGACTTGCAGTACTTTCAATGCCAATCATGGCACCACTTGCAGATACAGCCGGAGTTTCAAGGGAAATTATAATTAATGCATATAACTGGGGACAAGGTCTGATGTCCTTTATAACTCCTACAGGAATGGTTCTTGTATTTCTTGAAATGGCAGAAGTTACTTTTGATAAATGGTTGAAATTTGTATTACCGCTCTTTGGAATGATAGCAGCTTTCTCAGCAATAATGCTTGTAATCAATACGATGATGTAGAGTTTTGGAATAAAAAATGTGTAAAGAAAAAATACTTGACAAATTTTTAGAGATTATGTATAATGTCATAGTAAATCAATTTACAAGATAAAAAATCTAATAAATAAAAACTTGGAGGTAAATTTAAAATGGTAAAATTAAGATTAACAAGATTAGGAAGAAAAAGAGTTCCTTTCTATAGAATAGCTGCAATGGAAGCTTTATCAAGAAGAGACGGGAAAGCAATAGCTTACCTTGGAACATACAATCCTTTAGCAGAAGATGGAAAACAAGTTGTATTGAAGGAAGAAGAAATTTTAAGATTCCTTTCAAATGGAGCTCAACCGACAGAAACTGTAAAAAGTATCTTAACTAAAGCAGGATTATGGGATAAATTCCAAGAAACTAAAAAGAAATAGTAAGATAGAATATATCTAAAGGGCTGTTTCAAAAAGAAAATTAAAAAAACAATGTGAAAAACTATATTTTAGTAAATGAAAAAAATATAGTTTTTTTTGTATATTATATTTAATTTTTACTATTTTGAGATACCTCCTTTTTCTTTTTTGCTAAAAATAATATATCTAAAGATAAATATCTATTATTTTGAGGTAAAATATGCTAAAATCTTCTAGCAATATAAAATGATGTTTTATGGGGAAAACATTACTATGTTGTAAATTTGGAAAGAAAGGTTTAAAGATAATAATTGTTATAAATGATTAGGTTTTTAATGGTGAAAATAAATGCAAAAGACAAAAAAGGAACATTCTTTAAAAAGAGTACTGGGACTACCGACTGCTACATTTCTTGTAGTTAACATGATAATAGGATCGGGAATATTTTTTAAAACACAGGGAGTGCTTGAAATAACTAAGGCGACTCCGGGATTTGCACTGCTGGCATGGGTTTCAGCAGGTATAATTAATTTATGTGGAGGACTTACGGTAGCTGAACTGTCTGGAGCTATTCCGGAAACTGGTGGAATGGTTACGTGGCTAAAAAGAATATTTGGGGAAAAAGTAGGATACCTGGCAGGATGGACTTATGCTTTTGTATTCTGGCCAGCATATATGTCAGCACAGGCAAATGTTATTTCATTACAGTTAAGCAAACTGTTTAACATTGATTCTTCCTATCAGAATATTATTGCAATTTCATTTATAATATTTCTGTTTGTAATGAATTTTATGGGGGCAAAAGCAGGAGGGATAATTACAAATATATTGACGGTGGCAAAGCTGATGCCAATAATTGTTATTGTCATTGCGGCTTTCTTTTTTGACGGAGGTTCTGTATCAAACTTAACTCCAGTTCTTCCAGTTGGCGGAAGTGCCGGAGGAAATCTTACAATATTTGGTGCGGCAATTCTGTCATGTATGTTTGCTTATGACGGATGGCAGCATGCGGGAACAATTGCAGGAGAAATGAAAAATCCGGGAAAAGATCTTCCAAAAGCAATTACAGTTGGAATAATAGGAGTCTGTGTTGTATATTTTATTATTAATCTTGCATATTTATATGTTTTACCTGCGGGAATTCTGATGAAAACTTCTACTCCTGCCGCAGATGTGGCTTCCATACTTCTTGGAAAGGGAATAGGTGCTAAACTTATAACAGTAGGAATATTGATTTCTGTTTTTGGAACATTGAATGGAAGTGTACTTATTTCAACAAGAATACCATATATAATGGCTCTGCACAACGAACTGCCATATAGTAAAAAATTTACTAAACTTCATCCAAAGTTTAAAACATCCTTTGCAAGTTTTGTTTTAATGTTTGTAATAGGAGGAACTATGACTTTTTTAGGAACATTTAATACATTGGCTGATATGGCAATGTTCAGCTGGTGGATTTTCAATCTACTTGCCTTTGTAGGAGTAATTAAATTCCGTAAAGACTGTCCTGACATTGAAAGACCTTATAGAGTGCCATTGTATCCTTTTGTACCGGTAGTGGCTATAATAGGAGGAATAGTTGTTTTAGTAAGCGCCTTGTTGACACAGACTGCGTTAGCATTGACAGGACTGGCTTTGACAGGCTCAGGAATGATAGTGTATTATTTTGTGAAAAGGAATGAGACATATGAATAGATTAATTTGGAAAAGAATTTATGAAAAAGCTGAAGATGACGATGGATTCAGAGTATTTGTTGACAGACTCTGGGCAAGGGGAATAAAAAAGGAAAATGCCGGAATCAGTTATTGGGCTAAGGAAATTACCCCAACAAAAGAACTTAGGGAAGATTATCATAAAGGGAAAATCAGTTTTGAAACATTTTCTGAAAAATATTCTGATGAGTTGAAGAAAAACCCTTATTTTAGTCAATTTCTTCAAAAAATAAAAGAGGAACTGGAAAAAGAAAATGTTACATTTGTTTTTGCCAGTAAAACTCCTGAACTTAGTCATATTCCAATCTTGAGGAAATATATTGAGAAGAAATTGGAAGAAGAAGGATATAAAATGGAGTGTGTTAAAAAATAACAGCTTTAATTTGAATTACATAAAAAAATAGAATAACTTTCAATTATAGAAAAGTAGGGAAAAATTTCATTTTTAAAAATGAAATTTTTTTTTATTAGGCTATTTACAAAATGAAAAAATAGGGTAAACTTATAATGTAAAACTCAGTAAAATTTTAATGGAGAAAATATAAAAATTGAAGGGATAAAAATATAATCATGGAAAAATATTTGAATTATAAAGGAATAAGCCCTTTTCCTGATGACTTTGATGAATTCTGGAATGAAGAAATCAGAAAGGCTGATGAGTTTTTTGAAAAGGAATTAAAATATGAAATGATTAAAAAGGATTTTGGTATACCTTTTGCAGAATGTTATGATTTGTATTTTAACGGAACAGGAGGAGCCAGAATTTATTCAAAACTGATAATTCCTAAAGAAGTGAAGGATAAAAAGATTCCGTTTGTATTGAAATTTCATGGATATCAGGGTCAGAGTTCAGACTGGAGCAGAAATATAGGAATTGTTGCTTCGGGAATGGGACTGGCAATGATGGATGTGAGAGGTCAGGCCGGGAAATCGCAGGATAACGGCATTTTTGATGGAATAACAGTTAGGGGTCATATTGTAAAAGGTGTAAAAGAAGGAAGAGATAAACTTTTTTACAAGGATGTTTATCTGGATACGTATCTGTTATCTAAAATTATTGAAAATTTTGAATTTACTGATAAAGAAAATATAAAAGTTTACGGAGAATCCCAGGGAGGAGCACTCTCCCTAGTGTGTGCAGCACTAAATCAAAATATAAAGGACAGCTTTATAATTTATCCTTTTCTGAGTGATTATAAAAAAGTTGTGGAAATGCATACAATTACAGAGGCTTACGTGGAACTTTACAGATATTTTAAATTTATAGACCCATTTCATGAGACGGAGGAAGAGTTTTTCAATACACTTTCATATATTGATGTAAAGAATTTTGCACATAAGATAAAAGGAAAATTAGTGTTTATTGCGAGTCTTATGGATGATGTATGTCCGCCTGAAACTCAGTTTGCAGTGTATAATAATCTTGAATGTGAGAAAAAGCTTCTTGTAATGCCTGAATATTCCCATGAGGCAATGAATGTGAAGGTGCAGGATAAAATATTCAACTGGGCTACAGGAAGCAGTATAGAGTAAAAGTGGTTATTAATGGAAATGATTTGATAATAAATTTAGATTATAAAAAATAAAGGAGGTCGAATTAATGGCGAAAACAGGAAGTGTGATTTTGAAAAAATCAAAAGGTATTGAAAATCCTATAACTGGATATCTATTTATTCTGCCACAGTTACTTTTGTTCATAGTATTTATACTATATCCAATATTTGAAGGATTTAAAATGAGTTTATTCAGATCGACTTATGCAGAAGAAATTTTTGTAGGTCTGGACAACTATAAGGAACTGTTTCAGGATCCTGTTTTTATGAAATCAATGTTAAATACAATTCTATTTGTAATAGGAATTGTTTTTCTGACAATTGTTTTTGGACTGTTTGTTGCAACGACTGTATATGATAAAAATCCAAGATATATTTCATTTATAAGAGGAAGTTACTATTTACCGGTAATGGTTTCAATGGTTGTAATGAGTATGGTATGGAACTTTTTACTTAATCCTGCCAATGGTCTTATAACATATTTATTCAATGAAATAGGAATAAAAAATGTAAGTTTACTAGGAAATGCAAAAATAGTAATGTATACGATTATTTTTGTAACTTTTGTAGGAAATGTCGGACAATCAATAATCCTGTACATTGCGGCAATGATAGGAATTCCTTCTGATTATTTTGAAGCTGCGGAAATAGATGGAGCTTCAAGATGGCAGAGAATAACAAAAATATTAATTCCTCTGGTAAAACCTACAACGCTTTATTTAACAGTTATAAATATAATCGCAGTATTGAAAATATTCGTAGTAATTCAGTTATTAACAGGTGGTGGACCTAATAATGCTTCGGTTACGATGATGTACTATCTGTATCAGAATGCGTTTGTATACAATAATAGAGGAGTTGCGGCAGCTGTAGGAGTGCTAATGTTTATATTTGCTGTATTACTTTCGATACCTCAGTTTAAAGCATTTGGAGATAAAAAATAAGGAGGCGGAAAATGATAAATTTAAAATCTAGGATAAAAAGAATGGGAGCATATGACGTAATTGCCAATGTTATAGTTTTTGTACTGGCAATAGCTGCCTTGATGCCGTTAGTATGGTTGATACTAAATTCTGTAAAAACATCTGCAGATATTTATAAAATGCCTCCAGACTGGTTTCCTAAGTATATCTATCTAGGAAATTATAAGGAACTGTTTCATAATCAGCCTGCAATGAGATGGCTTTTCAACAGTTTTTTTGTATCATTTGTAACAACGGTGCTGACAGTTATTATTTCATCACTGGCGGCCTATGCTTTTGCAAAACTTAAATTTAAAGGAAGTAATTTCATATATTATATGTTTATAGGGTCTCTTATGATACCGAAGGAAACATTTATAATTCCTCTATTTAAAATAGTTACTACATTTAATTGGATGAATACTTACCAGGCATTCATAGTACCAAATCTGGCGACATGTTTTGGAGTATTCCTGCTTAAAGGATTTTTTGAACAGATTCCTGACTCAATAAGGGAATCAGCTAAAATAGAGGGAGCAACAGAATGGCAAGTATTCTATAAAATAATGCTTCCAATAGCAAAACCGGGAATAGGTGCACTGTTTATTCTAAACTTTGTAACTGTGTGGAATGATTATCTATGGCAGTTACTGATGTCAGTAAACAAACAGATAAGCACACTGACAGTTGGAGTGGCAGGACTTATGCAGGATTTAAATCCTAACTTTGGATTGAAGGTTGCAGGAGCGGCAGTTGCTTCGCTTCCTATGATAATAATATTTATTCTGTTCCAGCAATATTTCACAAGAGGAATATCTTCAGGAGCAGTTAAGGAATAAATGCATATTAATATTTAATTTGTGGTAATAAAAAAAATAATAAATAAAATCAGGAGGTAAAAGAATGTTAAAGAAATTTTCAAGTTTATTATTGGTAATAATGTCTTTATTATTAGTTGTAAGCTGTGGAGGAAAGAAGGATGCCGGTGGTGAAACTGCTGACGGACCTGTAACTATCGATATATGGCTTACTCCTCAGTGGAAGGGTGTTTATGATGCTAAAGAAGAAGGAGCTGACTATGACAGTTTCCTTAAGAAAGCGGCAGAAGAATTTAAGAAGGAAAATCCTAATATTACAGTTAATGTTCAGGTAATACCTGGAGATCAGCGTTCAGACAAGTTAAGTGTTGCAATACAGACAAAAACATTGCCTGATGCATTCTTTGAATCAATTTTTGCTATGACACAGTATGCACACATGGGAGTACTTGCACCTGTTGATGATATAATTGATGAAGAAACTAAAAAAGATATTCCACAAGCAATATGGGATAATGTTCAGATAGGTGGAAAAACATACTTCTATCCATTTGGAAATAACCCTGGAACATTAATGTACAATGCTGACATGTTCAGAAAAGCAGGACTTGATAAATACATTAAAGGAGAACATGAAATAGCTACATGGACTTTGGAAGAATATGAAGAAATATTAAAAACATTAAGGGAAAAATTACCTCAAGATGTTGCTCCTATGGGACTGTATGCTAAAAATAACCAAGCTGATACATGGAACGTAGCATATTTAAGAATGTATGGTTCGCCTTATTTCGGTGAAGATGGAAAACTTGTTGTAAATGATGAAGCGGGAGTAAAAGCTCTTACAAAACTTGATGACTGGAGAAAAGCAGGGTATACAAACAGTGGTCCTGAAAGCCTTTCTTCAAATGATGTTCTTGGATTATTCCAAAATCAGAAGGTTGCAATCAGTTTTGCAAATAATAACCTTATGATGAATATAAAAGCAGACATGGAAGCAGGAAAAGTTGGAAAATTTGATGTAAGACTTGCAAATATTCCTGGAGAAAAAGGACCTTTATCAGTTACTTATATAGTTGGTGGAATGGTATTTAATACAGGAAATAAAGCTAAAATGGAAGCAGCAAAGAAATTTGTTAAATTCTTCAGCTCTAATAAAGAACTTGTAAAAGCTTCTAAAAATGTTATTCCGGTAAGAGATTCAGTTGCTAAGGAAGTTGCTGGAGAATTACCATTCTTAAAAGCTTACCAGGAAAATGCAAAATATATATTCAATTTCTCAAACAATACACCAGGATATGCTGAATTGAGAAACTTGTTATTCCCTGAATTACAGGCAGTGTTTACAGGAGCAAAAAATCCTAAACAAGCTTTAGATTCTTATGTGGAACAAGGAAACAGAGTAATAGAAAAAGAACAGAAAAATTCTCTTGCATTAAAGAAATAGAATAGAAAATTAAAAGTAAAGCTTAGAAAAGAAAGGAGAATATTGGAGCTGCTGACTTTTAAGGTAGCTCCAATATGACATTTAAAATGAAAAATAATATTTTTGCAGTATTACAGAAAATTGGTAGGGCATTTATGTTACCAATAGCAGTATTACCAATGGCGGGAATACTTTTAGGAGTTGGGGGTTCTTTTACTAATCCAGTTTTAATAAAAACTTATAATCTTACTTTTTTAGAACCAGGAACACCTTTAAACTATCTGATGCAGCTGTTTTCAAATACAGGATTGTTCGTTTTTGCAAATTTACCTTTACTGTTTGCGGTAGGAGTTGCAATAGGACTTGCAAATAAAAATAAAGAAACAGCGGCATTATCAGCAGTTTTAGGATTTTTACTTTTTCATACTATAATAGGAACAATTTTAGGATTTAAAGGAATAACACCTGATTCTGTAACTTATGATGCACTTGTTGCTAAAGGACTTGGAGAAGCTGCGGCAAGAGGAACTGCGGCACTTTATGCAAAAGAACTTGGAATATTTACATTGCAGACAGGAGTTTTTGGAGGAATTATATGTGGTATAGTTGCATCAGCAATTACAAATAAATTTTCTGATAAAGTTCTTCCTGATTATTTGGCATTCTTTAGTGGGAACAGATTTGTACCTGTAATGACAATTATTCTGTTTATTCCATTGGCAGCAATATTTCCATTCATCTGGCCAACAATTTTTATGGGAATTGTAAAGGCTGGAGAAATATTTGCGGCAACAGGAGCAGTAGGAACTTTCTTCTATGGATTTACAATGAGATTGTTAAATGTATTCGGATTACATCACGCAATATATCCACTGTTCTGGTATACTCAACTTGGAGGATATCAGGAAGTAGCAGGAAAAATGGTAGCCGGTGGACAGAATATATTCTTTGCACAGCTTGCAGATCCATCTATAAAACATTTCAGTGCGGCAGCAACAAAAACAATGACAGGGGGATTCCTTCCTATGATGTTTGGACTTCCAGCGGCAGCACTTGCAATGTACAGAACTGCTGATGACAAGAACAAGGCGGCGGTAAAAGGAATACTTATATCTGCAGCATTAACTTCATTCCTGACAGGAATAACTGAACCAATTGAATTTACATTCCTTTTTGTAGCACCGGTATTATATGTAATTCACGCAATACTTGAAGGACTGGCATATATGCTTATGTATGTGTTGAATGTAGCAGTGGGAATTACCTTCTCGAGAGGTATAATTGACTTTACATTTTTTGGTCTTTTACAGGGACCGGCAAAAACTTCATATTACTGGATACTTATATTAGGGCCTGTATATGCGGTAATTTATTACTTTGTATTTAAAACATTAATATTAAAATTCAATATTCCTACTCCAGGTAGAGGAGATTCTGAAAATAAACTTTACACAAGAAAAGATTACAATGAATCTAAGAATAAGGGAGAAGAAGGACAAGGGCAGGAACTTATTGATGATATCGTAACTGCACTAGGTGGAGTTGACAATATAGATAATATTGATGCATGTATTACAAGACTGAGAGTTACTGTAAAAGATGCTTCTAAAGTTTCTGATGATGCAAGATGGAAAGAGCTTCAGGCAAAAGGAGTACTGCGTTCAGGAAATGGTGTACAGGTAGTTTATGGAACTCAGGCTGAAATATACAAGAATAAGATAAGAGAGAAATATAGAGTATAATAGATAAAAATTTGAAAAAACAGAAAATGAAGTTTGATAAAAAATAGAAATGGTACTATAGTCATTAAGTAAAATAGAATACAGGGGGGGTAATAGTACCAGGGTGTAACGTAAATAGAGCAAAAATTTCATTTGAAATATTTAGAGATTCTTATTAATAGTGGTACATTATATGGGATTTGTTTTAGTTTGAATATTTGGAATGAGGTGTGTAAATATGAGACACAAAGATATAAGAAGAGAATGTGAAAAGTTGTGGGCAAAAAATAAATATTATGTACTAAGCAAATCGCAAAAAATATATCTGGAGATAAGGGAGTACCTGAAAGAAAAAGAATTGGATGTTATATGGGTAAATGAAAAAATACAGGAAACGAGAGATATGAAGGAGAGTAAAAAAGATTTTAGGAATGCCGTTCTTCATATATGGGGATATTTCAAAAAAAAAGCAAGTACAATTGAAAAACAGACATTATTTAATATATTAAATGAATATATGGAAGGAAAAAATAATCAAAATGCTGTAATTGAATACATTAACACTTTACTAAAGAAATACCCTAATGAATATTTAGAAAAATCAACCTTATTAACAGGAGAACAATATGAGACTATGGCATGAAAAAATTATCTATTTATTGCCAAAAAATCAGCTGCTTGGCCAACATAGGGAATGTTGTGCTCTGAGGGGCAATGGATGGAAAAAGAAACATAAAACGGTGGACTATGTGTTTTCATATTCCCCATATCATCTTTTTATTTACCATGTATTAGTTATGAAGGAGATGGAAAAAAGAGGATATAATGTTTCTGCAGAATGGAAAGATAAAAATTATAGGGGGAGGACAGCAGTAAAATACGATAATCTTAAAGAGGAAATTATAGGCAGCCCGATTTACAAAGAGCATAATAAGGAATATCTGGCTGAATGTATAGAAAATTTAAGAAATAAGGGTATACATCTAAAAGTATAGAATTTAGAGGAGATAATGAGTATTGGAATATTATAAAAAATAACTGAAAAGGGAGAGAAAATAATTTTTTAGGACAGCAGAAGCTGTTTTTTTATTAATAAAATTTTTTTCATATTTTGAAATTATATATAAATATTTTTATATTATGGGTTAAGATTTTTTCTGATATGGTTTTGTTGTCATAGTTCTATACTTTAAAAAATATATCAGAAAAATAAATAACAGTAGATTTTTTTAAAGAAAAATAGTAAAATGTATGAAATTATCATAAAAACAATACTAAGGGAGTGATTTTTTTGAAAAAACTAGGATTAATTATTTTATTACTATTTTCACTGCAATTATTTGGAGAAGGATATGAAGTAAAAAAAAGTAAAAAAGTTACATTATCTGAACAGCAGATAAGTCAGGAAAATAGAGAAATAGAAGCAGGATTAAAAAATGTTGTAAAAGAAACTTTCAAAGGAGTTTTTTCTTCATTTTCCAATGTTATAGAATTTGGTTTTGAAAATGAAATAGATACAAAAAACATGACTAAAAAGGAAAAGGAAGATGTAAAAAAAGTTACAAAAATAATGGTGGAAAATTATGCAAAAATTTTTGCTTTAGTAGCTGAAACTACAGAAATTAAAATAAAAAAAATAGAATATTTATCAAATTCAAAAGTAAATGTGAAATATGAAACAAAAATTATAGATATTGATGAAGTAGATATTGATGGAAAAGATGAAAAAGAAATTGAAAGAAGATTTTTAAAAAGATACGGACGTAAATTGCCAAAAAATAAAATAGATAACGTAGAAGATATTTCAAAAATGATGGATTTATATATGGAACTATTGAAGGAAAAATTTGAGACTGCTAAAAGAACTAGAAAATACGATGTTTCTAATGGAGAAATGGAATTAGATAAAATTAAAGGAAAATGGACTTCAAAAGAGTTGGAAGAATATATTAGAGAGATTAATAAGGCAATGAGAGTGAAATAAAGTTGAAATGCCTGAAAATGGAAAAAGTTTTCTGGGAGAGCTGGAATAAATTCTAGAATATTATAAAAAATGAAAAACAGGGAGTTAAAATTTATTCCCTGTTTTTATATATTCAAAATACATAATATTATTTATTTTTCAGCTAAATTTTAAATTGCAATAAACTGGATTTCTTTATTGATTTTATTAGGTAAATTTTATATAATTATAAGAAATAAAGGGTAAATTGAAGGAAGGAAACTAAAAAATGGATTTTAAAATACATTCAAAATTTCAGCCTACAGGTGACCAGCCACAGGCAATAGATAAAATAGTTGAAAATATTGAAAATGGTATTACAGATCAGATTCTTCTCGGAGTTACAGGATCAGGGAAGACATTTACAGTGGCAAATGTAATCGAAAGGATAAACAGACCTGCATTGATAATGGCTCCTAATAAGACGCTGGCAGCCCAGTTATATAATGAATATAAGCAGTTTTTTCCTGAAAATGCTGTGGAATATTTTGTTTCCTATTATGATTATTACCAGCCTGAAGCATATATAATGCAAACGGATACATATATAGAAAAAGACTCTTCAATAAATGATGAAATAGATAAATTAAGACACGCGGCAACAGCAGCTTTATTAAATCGGCGTGATGTAATAATAGTGGCTTCTGTTTCAGCAATATATGGATTGGGATCGCCTGAAGCATATAAAAAACGTTCAATACCAATTGATGTGGCAACAGGATTTGATAGGAATGAGTTAATCAGAAGACTTATCTCCCTTAGATATGAGAGAAATGATATTGCCTTCGAGAGGGGAAAATTCAGGGTAAAGGGGGATGTACTTGATTTACATCCAAGTTATCAGGATACAGGATACAGATTTGAATTTTTTGGAGATGACCTTGAAAGCATTGCAGAGATTAATACTCTTACAGGACAGAAAATAAGGGACATTCAAAGACTTACAATAATGCCTGCAACCCATTATCTTTCAACTGAAGATTCAGAAAAGATGTTTGAGAGCATAAAGGCAGAACTTCATGACAGGATAGATTTTTTTGAGAGACAGAATAAACTTCTGGAAGCCCAGAGAATCAAACAGAGAACAGAATATGACCTTGAAATGATAGCTGAAATAGGATATTGTAAAGGAGTAGAAAATTATTCAAGATATCTTACAGGAAAGAAGGAAGGTGAGGCACCTGACACACTTCTGGATTATTTTCCTGATGATATGGTGGTTTTTCTTGATGAGTCGCATATATCAGTTCCCCAGATAAATGGAATGTATAAGGGGGACAGGGCAAGGAAAGAATCCCTTGTAAATAATGGGTTCAGGTTGCCAAGTGCTTTTGACAACAGACCTCTTAAGTTTGAAGAGTTTTTTGCAAAAGTTCCTCAGGTAGTGTATATATCTGCAACTCCAAGTGACTACGAGCTGGAACAGTCAAAGGAAGAAATAATCGAGCAGCTTGTAAGACCAACAGGAATTGTTGAACCTGGAATAGAAATAAGACCTACAAAAAATCAGATTGATGACTTGATGGATGAAATAAAGACAAGAACTGCAAAGAAAGAAAGAGTTCTTGTTACAACACTTACGAAGAAAATGGCTGAAGAGCTTACAGACTACTATCTGGAATACGGTATAAAGGTAAAATACATGCACTCGGATATTGATACGCTTGAAAGAACTGAGATAATAAGAGGACTTAGAAAAGGTGAATTTGATGTGCTTGTGGGAATAAACCTTTTGAGGGAAGGACTGGATATTCCTGAAGTTTCACTTGTGGCAATACTTGAAGCAGATAAGGAAGGATATTTGCGTTCGAGACGTTCATTAATTCAGACAATGGGAAGGGCGGCAAGAAACGTGAACGGACAGGTTATCCTGTATGCAGATACTGTGACAGGCTCCATGAAGGAAGCCATAGATGAAGTGGAGCGTCGTAGAAAGATTCAGGAACAGTATAATATTGAAAATAATATTAATCCTAAATCAATTGAGAGGGAAATTGCCGAATCAATTGTAGATTATGAAATTGTAAAAGAAGACAGTGTAGACAAAATTAAGAAAAATTACAAAAGTCAGGCGGAAATTGAGAAGGAAATTAAACATCTTGATAAACAGATTAAGAAACTGGCTGAAGAACTTAATTTTGAAGAAGCGATAAAACTTCGTGATAAAATGAATGAACTGAAAAAAATACTGCTGGAATTGTAAACGGCAGAAAAGGAAATTAGCAAAAAATAAGAATATTATGTATTTATGAGATACTATAAGTTTTGGAAATTTTTTAGAAATTTGAAGAAAAAATCAAGGAGAAAAGAAAATGAGAATATATTATTATCCAGCATGTGGAACTTGTAAGAAAGCATTGAAATGGCTCGATGAAAATAAAATTGGTTATGAAAAAAGACATATTGTGGAAGCAAATCTTACTGTAAAGGAAGTTGAAGATATTTACAAAAAAAGCGGACTTCCTATTCAGAAAATGTTCAATACAAGCGGGAGGGTCTATAAAGAACTGAATTTGAAGGAAAAATTGAAGGATATGACTGAAAAGGAAAAACTGGAACTTCTTGCTTCTGATGGAATGCTTTTAAAAAGGCCTATTCTTGTAAACAGGACATTTGCACTTATTGGATTCAAGGAAGATGAATACAGGGAAAAACTGTTATAAAAAATAAGAAAAAATCTGACAGGTGAAAAAATATGGAAATGAAAAAAGAAGATATAAAAAAAGAGGATATGATTTTAAATCATGGGCTGCTGATAACCGTGTTTACCATTATCTATTTTATATTTCAGCAGTTTATATATCCTTTTGTGTATATAATTCTAGTATTAACTATAGTAACTTTAGGAGATAAAATTTCAAAAATTTTACCATTCTTAGAAATGTCAGAAACAGCAGAAGATATTTTTGTCAGTATAACTTTCCTTTTCTGTTTACTAATAGTAGCTGTAATTTCATATTTTTTAGGTAAATGGACAGAAAAGGAGTTAAAAAGAACGAATAAATATACATTGGGATTTATAATGTCAGCGATACTGTTCTATTTTATATATAAGTATTATACGGAAAAAGTAGATCCTTATGCGATAATATTGGATTCGCTTAAAATAATCTATTTATATTGTGGAGCAATGCATATAATTTTTTCAATAGGATTTTTATTCGGTAAACGTATTGACATCCTGAGAAATAAATTAAAAGAATATACGAAATTAAAAATGAAAATAGAAAAAAATAAATAGGTTAATAATTCAGGAAAAAATAAAATTTAAACATAGGGGGATAAAATGGAACAGACTATATTTTCAGTCAGTGAAGTAAACAGGGCGGTAAAACAATATCTGGAAGGAACTCCAACTTTCAGGAATATGTATATTCAGGGAGAACTGTCAAATATAACATATTATCGTTCAGGCCATCTTTACTTCACGCTTAAGGATGATAAATCAAGTGTAAAGTGTGCTATATTTAAATATATTTATAAAAATATTCCAACTGATTTGAAGGAAGGCGACCATGTAAAAATAATGGGAAGTGCCACAGTATATGAAGCAAACGGTTCATTTCAGATAATTGCAGAGACACTTGAAAAAACTAATAAATTAGGATCTCTGTTTGAGAAGCTTGAAATGTTAAAAAAAATGTATCTTGAAAAGGGATATTTTGATGATTCAAATAAAAAGCCATTACCTCAACTGCCTGTAAATGTGGGAGTAGTAACGGCGGAAACAGGTGCTGCAATAAGGGATATAATAAATACGACACATAAAAGATTCAGAAATGTAAATATTTATCTTTATCCTGCAAAAGTTCAGGGGGAAGGTTCTGCAGTTGAAGTGGCTTCAGGGATAGAGTTTTTCAACAGAATGAAAAATGAAGGTCAGCTTGATACAGATGTACTTATTGTTGGTCGTGGTGGAGGAAGTATTGAAGATTTGTGGTCCTTCAATGAAGAGCCTGTAATAGAAGCAATTTTTAAATCAGAAATACCTGTTATTTCAGCAGTCGGACATGAAATTGACAATCTTCTTTCTGACCTTGTTGCAGATAGAAGGGCGGCAACTCCTACTCAGGCTGCAGAAATACTTATCCCTGTGAAGGAAGAACTTGTAAATGCCCTTATGCTGAGAAAAAACACTGTAAATAAGCTTCTTTTAAATAAAGTTGCATTTATGAAAAAGGAACTGGAGCAGAGAAAAAATAGCTACTATATCAAAAATTTTGTAGGAACACTGAATGAGAAAAAATTTCAGCTGATGGAAAAGGAACAGAGAATAACAAGGGAACTGAGAAGAATTGTGGAAAAGTCAAGGGAACAGTTTGAGTACAGAAAAAAAAGATTTGATAAAGTTGATTTGAGATTGATTATAAACGAGAAAAGACAACATCTGGAAATACTTGAAAAAGAGCTGAATACTGAAATAAAGGAAAAATTGAAGGAACTTAGGAAAGAACTACAGCTGAAAGCAGCAAAACTTTCAAAATATTCAGTGGATGATATACTGAAACAAGGTTATACAATAACGAGAAAAAATGGAAAAATTGTAAAACGTGGAATAGAGTTAAGTAAATCAGATGTTATTGAAACAATGTTTGCTGATATGAAGGTGAAAAGTACTGTTAAATAAAATATGAAAGCGAGGTATAATAAATGTCAAAAAGAAATGATTATTTATCATGGGATGAGTATTTTATGGGGATAGCATTTCTATCCGGTATGAGAAGTAAAGATCCGTCTACGCAAGTGGGAGCATGTATCATAGACGAGGATAAAAAAATAATAGGAATCGGATACAATGGATTTCCAATGGGAAGTTCTGATGATAATATGCCATGGGATAAAGAAGGTGAATTTCTGGAAACAAAATATCCATATGTTGTACACGCTGAATTAAATGCCATTCTTAACAGTATAAAATCTCTTAAAAATTGTACTATTTATGTAACGCATTTTCCATGTAATGAATGTGCAAAGGCAATTGTACAGTCAGGAATAAAAAAGGTAATATATTTTTCTGATAAGCATAAATCTCTGGATTCGACAAAGGCTTCAAGAAGAATTTTTGAAAATGCAGGGGTTAAAACAGAGCATCTTAAAATGGAAAAAGAAAAAATAAATATAATCTTTAAGGATTGAGAAAAAATCAATATTAGTATATAATAAAAAAGTAATAAAAATTTATAAGAGGTGATATAAATGGAAGCAAATTCAATTAAAAAAGTAGTAGCAATGGGTATAGGAGCGGCAGTTTATATTGTGTTGTCAAGATTTGCAGCAATTCCAACTCCAATTCCAAATACTACATTACAGGTTACTTATGCTTTTCTGGCATTAATGGCATTTATTTATGGTCCGGTAGTTGGACTGGGAGTAGGATTTATAGGACATACACTTAATGACATCCTATCTTATGGAAATGTATGGTTCAGCTGGGTTGTAGCCACTGCATTTTTCGGAATAGGTATGGGACTTTTAGGAAAAATGATTAAGCCTGAAAATTTTGACAAGGCAAAAGCTGTAAAATTTATAATAGGAGATATAATTATAAGTTTACTGACTTGGGTAGTTATAGCACCAGTTCTGGATATTGTAATATATAAAGAGCCTCAGGGAAAAGTATTTATACAGGGATTTGCTGCGGCATTGAGTAATGCTTTTGTTGTTGCAGTATTAGGAACAATTCTTATATTTGCTTTCTCAAAAACAATTGTAAGTAAGGGAAGCCTGAAGAAAGAATAGTTTTAAATAACCCGCATTTTCTAGTTAGTAGTAATGCTGACAGATTAGGCGGGTATTTTAAATAACAGGGAGGAAAAATTCTTGGAAGAAATTAGAGGAAACAAAGATGTTAGAAAAGTTGCTGTAAATTTTGAAAATTTTACATTTCAGTATGAAAGTCAGTCAGAATCGACATTGTATGATATAAACCTTAAAATATATGAAGGAGAAAAAGTTGTCATAATAGGGCCTTCAGGTTCCGGGAAAAGTACAATGGGACATTGTATAAATGGATTGGCACCATATTTTTATAAGGGAAGTAAAACAGGAAAAATTGAAATTTATGGTAAACAGCTAAATGAAATATTTGAACATTCCAAGTACGTAGGAACAGTTCTTCAGGACTCAGATGCCCAGTTTGTAGGGCTGAGTGTTGCAGAAGATATAGCCTTTGTACTGGAAAATGATGAAGTTGAAACTGAAATTATGAAAAATAAAGTTAGGGAAATAGCAGAATTTGTAAAAATTGAAAAATTGCTGGATTTAAAACCTCATGACTTGTCAGGTGGGCAGAAACAGAAGGTTTCCCTTGCTGGAATAATGGTTGATGATACGAAGATATTTCTTTATGATGAGCCTTTGGCAAATCTTGATCCGCTAAGTGGAAAATATGCCATTGAACTGATAGATGAACTTCATGGAAAAGGAGGAATTACTACAGTAATTATTGAACACAGGCTGGAAGATGTGCTACATAGAAAAGTTGACAGAATTATTGTTGTGGATAAGGGAAGGGTAGTGGCAGATGATACACCTGATAATATCCTGAAGGGAAATATTCTTACAGAAATGAATATAAGGGAGCCATTGTATATTTCGGCACTAAAATATAGTAATGTTAATCTCGAAAAATATCAGGATATTTCTAATGTTGAAAAAATTAATTTTTCTGAATTGAAGGAAAATATACTGAAATGGATAGAGCATAATCAGGTGGAAGGACAGAAAAAAGACTCAGAAACAATGCTGAAGCTTGAAAATATTTCCTTTTCATATAATGAAAAAAGAAAAATATTGAAAAATGTCAATATAAATATAAAAAAAGGAGAAATGATAAGTATTGTAGGTTCAAATGGAGCCGGAAAGTCAACACTTTCAAAAGTTATTACTGGATTTGAAAAACAGGATGAAGGAAAAATCTATTATAAGAATAGAGATATAAGTAATGAAAGTATAACTGAAAGGGCAGAAAAAATAGGATTTGTACTGCAGAATCCAAATGCGATGATTTCCAAGGTGACAGTTTTTGATGAGGTGGCTCTTGGGCTTCAAACTAGAGGCGTTTCACCAGATGAAATAGACAAAAGAGTGCTTGAAATCTTGGAAATATGTAAACTTAAGCCCTTCAGAAACTGGCCTATAAAAGCACTTAGCTATGGGCAGAAAAAAAGGGTAACAATAGCTTCTGTACTAATATTACAGCCGGAAATCATAATAGTGGATGAACCGACTGCAGGACAGGATTTATTTCATTACAGGGAAATAATGGAATTTTTGAAACAGCTGAACGAATATAGAATTACGATACTTTTTATTACGCATGATATGCATCTGATGTTGGAATATACTGACAAAGCTTATGTTTTCAATGACGGTCAGGTTATAAAAGAAGGAAATCCTGCAGAAATTCTGGCTGACAAAAAAATACTCAAAGAAGCAAATCTTAAGGAAACTTCACTTCACTATATGGCTGAAAAGGCTGGAATAAATTCAGAAGAACTTATAAGAACTTTTGTTAACTTTGAAAAATATCATCAGAAGGCGGGTGATTAGATGGCAAGTACGTTTTTACTGGAATATATAGAAAAAGATTCAATAATACATAGACTGAATGGAGCAGCAAAACTGATATGTTTCCTGTTATGGACAACAGCAATTATGCTTACTTATGATACAAGATTGTTAATATTTTTAACAGTTTTAGGTTTTATATTGTTTAAAGTTTCAAAAATAAGATTTAAGGAAATAAAAATTGTATTTTATCTGATTTCTATTTTTCTGATACTTAATCTGCTAATGATATTTTTATTTTCTCCTCTGGAAGGGACAAAAATATATGGAACACAGCATGACATTTTTAAAATTTTTGGAAATTATATAGTAACTCAGGAGCAGCTGTTTTATGAATTTAATATATTTATAAAATATTTTTCGGTTATTCCTGTTGGTCTGCTATTTGTAATAACAACTCATCCAAGTGAATTTGCATCTTCACTGAACAGGATAGGGGTACCATATAAATTTTCTTATGCAGTATCAATTGCACTGAGATATATACCGACAGTTCAGGAAGATTTTATTACAATTAGTAAGGCACAGCAGGCAAAAGGGATAGATATTTCAAAAAATGTAAAACTGACAACGAGAATAAAAAATATATCCTACACGTTACTTCCACTAATATTTTCAAGTCTTGATAAAATAGATGTTATAAGTAATGCAATGGTTTTAAGAGGATTTGGAAAAAAGAATAAGCGTACATGGTATCAGGCACGAAAAATGAAAACATCTGACATAGTGGCGATTTTTATAACAGCGGTATTTGTTGTTGTTGCACTTATACTTATAAAAGTGAATAACGGAAGATTTTACAACATATTTGTGAAATAACAGTTTTTATTATGAAATTAGGAGGAAATCAAAATGGGAAATAATAAAGTAAGTGGAATGCTTGTTCTACAGACAGATTTTGGATTACAGGATGGAGCTGTGGCTGCAATGTATGGAGTTTCACTTGGAGTGAATCCGGATTTGAAAATATATAATCTTACACATGAAATAGAAACATATAATATATGGGATGCATCTTATAGACTGGTACAGACTTTACAGTATTGGCCTGAAGGAACTGTTTTCGTATCTGTTGTGGATCCTGGAGTGGGAAGTGACAGGAAAAGTATTGTTGCAAAAACAAAGGACGGAAAATATGTGGTAACTCCTGATAATGGAACTTTGACACATATACATTCAAACATAGGAATAGAAGAAATAAGGGAAATCGATGAAACTAGGAATAGATTGCCATATTCGGGAGAATCCTACACTTTTCATGGAAGGGACATATATGCATTTACTGGAGCAAGACTTGCAAGTGGAGTAATTTCATATGAAGAAGTTGGAGAAAAAATTGAAGTTGAAAAAATGGAACTGCTGCAAACAACAGAAGTTAAAATTTCTGATGATGAAGTAATTTCAGGAACGATAGACATACTTGATATAAGATTTGGAAATTTATGGACAAATATAGACAGAAGTTATTTTGAAAAAGTTGGAATAAATTATGGAGATACTTTGGAACTTGTAATAAAACACAACATGAGAAATGTTTACAACAGTACAGTAAAGTTTGTAAAATCATTTGCTGAAGTTCACATAGGAAGAACTTTGCTTTATGTAAATTCACTTGATAAAATCGGTGTGGCAATAAATCAAGGTTCATTTTCAAGGGCACATCAGGTGGAATCAGGATACCAGTGGACAGTGGAGCTGAAGAAAATAGAGAAATAGACTTAGGAAAAGAGGACAGAAGTTATGGTAAATATAGGAAATGACTGGGATGAGATTTTAAAAGGAGAATTTGAAAAGGAATATTATCAGAATATGAGAAAATTTCTGGTGAAGGAATATAAGACAAAAACTATATATCCTAAGCCGGAAGAAATATTTTCAGCATTTAAACTGACAAGCTATAAGGACTGTAAAATAGTTCTGCTGGGACAGGATCCCTATCATGGACCAAATCAGGCACATGGACTTGCTTTTTCTGTAAAGGAAGGGGTAAAACTTCCACCTTCATTGCAGAATATATATAAGGAAATAAGTAGCGAGTACGGTTACAGCATGAGCAAAAATGGATACCTTGTTTCATGGGCAAAACAGGGAGTGCTTCTTTTAAATACAGCATTGACAGTTGTTGCAGAAAATGCAAATTCACATTCAAAAATTGGATGGGAAATATTTACAGATAACGTCATAGAATATCTTAATGAAAGGGAAGAACCGTTGATATTTATACTTTGGGGAAATAATGCAAGAAGTAAGAAAAGACTTATAAATACAGAAAAACATTATATTCTGGAATCAGCACACCCAAGTCCGCTTTCTGCAAGCAGAGGTTTTTTTGGATGTGGACATTTTGAAAAAGCAAATGGTATCTTAAAGGAATTAGGAAAAAAAGAAATAAACTGGAAAATGTAAAAAAATAAAAACAAAAATAGAAAGTGTGATTAAAAAAATAAAGTTTCAAGATAGATTAAGGTTAGAACTTTTTTAATTTTTTTAAAAAAGTTGAAAAAGTTTTTCGTTTCTATGGTTGTAAAATGAAATATTTGGTCACACTTTTTATAATTAGTTAAAAAAGTCTATTGAAAAGAATGTTTATGAAAGTTGACTTGACGAAAAATCAATATATAATATTATTGAAAATAAGGTTTATATTCCAATATAAAAAGGATATGAACGAAAAAAGTAGAAAGAGAGTTGGTTAAAAATGTTAATGAAGTATTTACAAAAAATTGGTAAATCACTTATGTTACCGGTTGCAGTACTGCCAGCAGCGGCAATACTTTTAGGAATTGGTTATAGACTTGATCCGGTTGGATGGGGAGCAAATAGTCCCGCAGCGGCATTCCTAATAAAATCAGGAGCTTCCATACTGGAAAATATACCTATATTGTTTGCAGTAGGAATATCAGTTGGAATGTCTAAAGAGAAGGACGGTTCTGCGGCATTGGCAGGATTAGTAGGTTTCTTAGTAATAACAACATTATTATCAAAAGAATCAGTTGCAATGTTAACAAAGGTAGATGTAGCAACAGTTCCGTTAGCTTTTGCAAAAATAAATAATGCGTTTATAGGAATAGCATCAGGAATAATCGCATCTGAAATATTTAATAGATTCCATAAAACACAGTTGCCGATGGCTTTTGCCTTCTTCAGTGGTAAGAGACTGGTACCAATATTGACAGCAGCTACAATGCTTATACTGTCACCTGTATTCTTCTTTGTATGGCCTATAGTATTTGGAGCATTAATTGCATTCGGAGAATCTTTCTTAAAATTAGGACCTTTAGGAGCAGGAATATTTGGATTCTTTAACAGACTGTTAATTCCTCTGGGATTACATCATGCATTAAATGCAGTTTTCTGGTTTGATATAGCAGGAATAAGTGATATTAAAAACTTCCTTGCAGGAACAGGAGTAAAAGGAGTAACAGGAATGTATCAGGCAGGATTCTTCCCAATTATGATGTTTGGATTACCGGCAGCTGCATTTGCAATGTATCAGGAAGCTAAACCTGAGAAAAAGGAACAAGTTGCATCATTAATGTTAGCTGGAGCTGTAACTTCATTTGTAACAGGAGTAACAGAGCCTCTTGAATTTGCATTCATGTTTGTGGCACCTTTATTATATGGAGTTCATGCATTCTTAACAGGAGTAAGCTTGTTTATAGCATCTACATTCCACTGGACAGCAGGATTTGGATTCAGTGCAGGACTTATTGATTTTACAATTACTTCAGGAATGCCAATGGCAAATAATCCATTTATGCTGTTAGTTTCAGGACTTGGATTTGCAGTAGTTTATTATCTGCTATTTAAAGTGTTAATAAAAATGTTTAATTTGAAAACACCTGGAAGAGAAGATGATGACAATGAAGAAGAATTAAAAATAGAAGCTTCAAATACAAATCATGCAGAAGTGGCTGCGGTTATATACGAAGCATTAGGTGGAAAAGATAACGTAGTTTCTATAGATAACTGTGCTACAAGATTAAGACTGGAAGTAAAAGATTCAAGTTTAATTGATGATAAAAAGATAAAAAAGGTTGCAGCAGGAATAATAAAACCTTCAAAAACAGATGTTCAGGTAATTATTGGTCCATTGGTTGAATTTGTTGCAAATGAAATGAAAAGATTATAGATAAAATAATTATACGGATAACTGTCTCATAAAATAAATAAACTGCACTTAAAATCTTAATAAGGTTGAAAGTGCAGTTTTAAATTTTACTTATCTCTATAATGTGAGCCACATTGCCATATTTCCAATGTATCATCAGAAATTTTGAAAACAATGCGATTTGCTTTATCAATTCTGACACTCCAATATCCAGTAAGATTTCCAGATAATGGTTCAGGTTTTCCTATACAATGATATCCATTTCGGTCGATATCTTTAATTAAATTGTTTATTTTTTTTATAATTTTTCTATCTTGAGTCTGCCATAGAGATATTCCTCCTATGCTTCATCAGACCATACTTTTTTCACTATTCCTCCTCAATTAACTCGTGTTCTTTAAGCGTAGTTTTCCCCTCTTTTACATTTTTGATTGACTGATTTAGACGTTCCATATTTTGAACACTATAAAAAGGATCTGCAGTTATTTCAAATGGAATACGTCTTTCAGAACCTATTTTTTTTAAATAGATAGTTATGGCTGTTGATAATGAAAGTCCCATATCAGAACATGCCTGTTCTGCATTTTTCTTGATAGTATCATCAATTCGCAAATTAATTTGTGCCATAAAATCATCTCCTTTCAGGTATAATATACTACATTTGACATCAAATGTAAAGTATATGTATATAATAATACTATACAAAAATATGGAAATTAAATTTGCTATATTTTATTGTAGAATAAATATAGAACTACTTTTTTTTTATATATTCTTTTATAATTTCATTTCTGACTTTTCTATATTTATCCATATCAGGATAGTTTCCAAGGTCTATATCTCCATCTATTCTTTTAATTAAATTTTTTATCCCAAATTTATTTCTTAACTCATCATTTAAATTTTCAAATTTAGTTTCCAAATGTCTGAAAATATTGAAATCCTGTATTCCATAAAGCATATTTTTCTCTCTTAAACTGTGGAGAGGTTTCATATTTTTTCCAGGATATGCAAACAGCATATCACCGGCAGTCCATTTTTCCTTTTTATACGATACTTCAGAGAAAACATCTTCCACATAGATACCATATGCCCAACGTAACATTCCCTTCATTTTAAATAAATATGTATATAGCCCTGTAAGTCTTGATTCTATAAGAGGACTTTCTATAAATACATTGAATGTTTTTGGGAAACAGCATGAATACCATGTTAATTTATTAGAATTTTCTTCCAATTTTTTATATGCAGGATTTTCCTTCTGATAATAATCTCCTAAAAGTAGTGTGTTTATTGAAAAACTTTCCAGGTCATCGCTGTATTCTTCAAAAAATCCAGGAGAATGAATAGCGTATTTATATTGTAATTTTTCAGTTGTACAGGAATTTAAGAAATCTGAGAATTTTTTAAATACTTCTACTGAACTTGGTTCATCTCCTATTATTTTTGTTATAGAAAGATATCCTTTATCTTTTAAATGCTGGAATAAAAGCCTGATGTACTCTGCTAGTTCAGATTTATTTCTGATATAATCGTTAATTTTTGTATCTTCATCATAAACGCTTATTCTTATTGGATCCGGATAATCTTCAAGAGGTGATCCGAAATCATATCCATGCCAGTTTCCTATAAGGCCAAATAGATTAATTTCCTCGTCAATTCCCAGTTTGCAGCAAAGTTCAACATATCTGTCAAGATGAGAAAAATCAAGAATAAGGTTACCATTTTTTCTTGAAACCTTTATAATATTATATTCATATAAACGGGAAGCATTTTCCTTTACATCGAAACATTTCTGGCCAGCCCATGGAAAATCTGAAACTACAAGGTTTATAACCTTTTGACCAAGTTTTTTCATTTCTTTCAGATAGTTTTCTATTACATAGAAATGTTCATCTGAAAAATATTCTAAATCATATGTTCTTGCCCATGAACAAGGATGCTGCCACAAATCAAGGAAAAAACTGTTTTCAGGTAGTACATAATCAATTACGTCTACATTTAAAGTCTTTTCTTCTATAAGTTTTTCCTTTTCGTAACCATTATTTTCAAATAATTTCACATTTATTGAAACTTTTTCTCCTGAGAAATCCTGAGGAATAATTCCTTGAATAAAAACAGGGATTTCTCCTTCCGGATAAACTTTACTTTTCTGGGAAAGAATTATATCAGCAATTTCATTTCCGTAATCATCTTTTGAATAATCTACAAGACTTGGATAAACAGTTTCAAAGTCAGAAGTTACCTCAAGACGGTATCTCCTGTTTAATCCCCACCACGGTAAGTCCAGAGAGTTACTTATGTTAAGACATGATTCCTGAGGAAAATCCACTGTGACAAAAAAACCGAATTCTTCATTTTTTATTACTTCTAAATTTGAAAAATAATTGTTATTAAATTTTTTCAAATTTTCCATTTCACAATTTCTGTAAAAATTATGTACACTGCTGTAAAACTTCATGCTTGCCTCCTAAAATAGATTTTAAATAAGTATTTACCCCATATTATAATATAAGCTGATAAATGTCAATTAATATTATGAATAGGGAGTAATTTGAAACCGAAGAAAATCCTTTATGTTTTAGTGGTTTTCTATTTTTTAATATTTGTTTTTTGAATATAGCATTTGTTTTATTTATATTTTAAAAACTTGAATTATAAGTTTTTTATGGTATACTTATTATATGGAATAGCAACGAAGGAAGGGAAAATATGAATATTTATACTAAAATAGCGGATAGCACAAAAAATAAAAATATTCTATTTAAAAATATCAATACTTTTGCTTGTACTTGATTCTCAAGTTCTAAAAGAGCAGGTTGTTCTTTATGCAGAATTTTTGATAAGATTTTTAAATTGACTCTTTTTTGCAGAGCTGACATTTTAAATACAAATTATTAAAGGGAAATATACGCTTTCTTATCTAAAATTCATTTACCATATAAAGATAAATTTTTAAATAAAATATAACGTTAAACCTATTTTTAAATAACTATTTGTATTTCCATATGAGGTTTATTCTGAATAAAAACTTATAAGGAGAGTGCAGTAATGTTTAATTTTCACAGTGGTTCCAAAGCTTCAAAAATAGCTCTTATGCTTTTAAGTTTGGGATTAGTTTTTTTAATGACGGCATGTCAGAGTAAAAAAGAAGAAGTTAAAGAGGTAAAAGAAGAAAAAGGGGGAAAGGAAATAACAGTAATGATACCCGACTGGGGTGCACCTACTGAAGAAATGTTAAAAGAATTTAAAGATGAAACAGGAATTTCTGTTACAGTATTACCTACAGCATGGGATGATATAAAAAGTAAAATTTCTATTGCGGCGGCAGGAAAAAAAGCTGCGGCAGACGTAGTGGAAGTTGACTGGTCATGGGTTGGAGAATTTTACAGTGCAGGATGGCTTGATCCTCTTGAAATAGACGAAGCTACAAAGAAGGATATACCTTCATTATCTTATTTTAAAGTAAAAGACAATATATATGCAGTACCTTATGCTAATGGAATAAGACTTTCATATTTAAATAAAGAAATGTTTGAAAAAGCTGGAATAAAAGAAGGAGAATATCCTAAAAAATGGGATGAAATGGAAGCAGCATTTGAAAAACTTAAACAGAATAAAGTAATTGAATACCCAATGTTATTCCCTCTTAATGCGGAAGAAATAGCAACTACATCATTCCTTACTATCGCATATACTAGAAATGGAAAAATCTTCAATGATGATGATACTTTAAATAAGGAAAGTGCTTTAGATATATTACAGTTATTGAGAAAATATTTGGATAAGGGATACATAAATCCTGCAAGTACTTCTACACCTGGAATTGATGTTTTCAGAGGTATAAATAACGCCCAGGGAGCTTTTTTAATAGGGCCAACTTCTCACATTACAAGTACAAACGATCCAAAAGTTTCTAAAGTTGTAGGAAAAATAATAACTATTCCTGCAATGGCAAAAGACGGTCCTGCAAAAGAAACAATTACATTTACTGAAGCAGTGGGAATTTCAGCTTACTCTAAAAATAAAGAAGCTGCTAAAAAATTCATTGAATGGTTCTCAAGACCTGAAACTCAGTTGAAACTTAACAAAGCTATAAATAACATGCCTACAAGAACAAGTGTAATTGAAGAAATGGTTAAAAATGGAACTATTAAAGATCCAGGTTCAATAATAGAACAATCTAAAATAGTTGTTTCCCCTTTCCCTAATGGAGTACCTAAATACTACACAAAAATGAGTACAGAAATATTTAACATCATTAACCAGATGGGACAAGGAAAACTTACTCCTGAAGCCGCTGCAGATCTTATGGAACAAAAAGTAAATGAACTGGCAAAAGCTAATAAGTAAAATTTTGTAAGCAATAAAATTATATAACTTAAGTTGTAACTGAAAGGATATAAAACAATGAAAAAAACTTTAAGATTTTTTATGGCTTCATTACTATTATTGACTTTTATAATAGGATGTCAACCTAAAAAAGAAGAAACAAAAGAAACTGAAAAAACAGAAAAAAAAGAAGTAGAAATTACGGTAATGCTTCCTGATTACGGTCTTCCACCTGAAGATATGTTAAAGGAATTTAAGGAAGAAACAGGAATAACTGTAAAAACTTTACCTACATCATGGGATGATATAAAAAGTAAAGTTTCAATTGCCGCGGCAGGGAAAAAAGCTGCTGCTGATATTATAGAAGTTGACTGGTCATGGATTGGAGAATTTCAAAGTGCAGGTTGGCTGGAACCTCTTGAAATAAATGAAGATACACAAAAGGACATCTTATCTCTTGATTATTTTAAAGTTGATGGTAAATATTATGCAATGCCACATTTTAATGATTTAAGAGTTGCATATATAAACAAAGAAATGCTTAAAAAAGCCGGAGTTGAAACTCTTCCTTCAAAATGGAGTGAACTTGAAAATGTAATGGATCAGCTGCAGGCTAAAGGTGTTATTAAAAATCCTATGTTATACCCTCTAGGTGCTGAAGAAAATGCGACTACTTCATTTATAACTTTAGTTTATACAAGAAGTGGAGAAGTATTTAATAAAGATAATACTTTAAATAAAGCAAATGCACTGGAAGCGTTACAGATGATAAAAAAATATCTGGATAAGGGATATATAAACCCTGAAACTATTTCTGCAGACGGTGGAACTGTATATAAAGGGATAATAAACGGAAATGGAGCATTCCTTATTGGACCGACTTTCTATATTACAAGTGCAAATGATCCTAAAGAATCAAAAGTTGTAGGTCAAATTTCTACTTTACCTATTCCAGGTAAAGAAGGAGCTGCGACTAAAACAGTTGCATTTACTGAAGCAATGGGAATTTCAGCTTATTCAGAAAATAAGGAAGCTGCTAAGAAGTTTATTGAATGGGTTTCAAGACCTGAGGTTCAATTTAAGTTAAGCAAAGCAATAAACCTTACTCCTACTAGAACAAGTGTAATTCAGAAAATGACTGATGAAGGAACAATTCCAGGAGGACCAGGATCACTTATAGAACAGGCTAAAATAGTAGGAAGTCCTTTCCCTAATGGTGTACCAAAATATTACACAAAAATGAGTACAGAAATATTTAATATTATTAATCAGATGGCACAGGGAAAACTTACTCCTGAACAGGCTGCTGACCAGATGGAACAAAAAGTAAATGAATTGGCAAAAGCTAACAGTTAAATATAATAAAAAAACAGTTGTTAATGAGTCTGTTTGTATAAGCAGACTCATTAATAAATTATCAAAATATAGGAGGATAGTACTTTATGAGGAAAGATACAAAAGGAACGTTGTTATTATTGCCATGTTTACTATTACTGTTAATTTCAGTAATTTTACCGGTAGTTTTAACTTTTCGTTATAGCTTGAAGTACTACAATTTAACAGAACCTCAAAATGAAAAATTTATATGGTTTGAGAATTATGTAAAAATATTCAAAGATCCTCATTTTTACAATGCTTTATATAACAGTGTAATAATTTTAATAATGGTTATGATTATAGGATTGGTATTTAGTATAATTACAGGTCTTGTTTTAAATGTAAAGTCTAAAATTAATCCTGTACTGACAGCTCTGGTAATAATACCATGGGCTATGCCGCCTATCGTAAACGGAATTATGTGGAAATTTATATTTTTTCCCGGGTATGGATTTATGAACAAGATTTTAATGAATCTGCATTTAATAAAAAGTCCAATTTCGTGGACAGATAACAGATATTTATTTCTACTTGTTATTTCCATAGTTGTTTCGTGGAGGATTATTCCTTTTTCTTCGCTTGTAATATTAGCAAATCTTCAGAATATACCTGAAAGCTACTATGATACTGTAAAGGTATTCGGAGGGAATAAATTTCAGGAATTTTATTATGTGACATTACCTATGTTATTACCGTCAATAGGGGTCGTTCTTATAAATTTAACAACGACGGCACTTAGCATTTTTGATGAGGTTATAGCAATATCAGGTTATCAGTTTGAAATCCAGACTTTACTTGTTTATAATTATTCAACAACGTTTAATTTTCTGGATTTTGGATATGGAAGTGCAATATCCTATGTTGTAATGATTTTATCAGGGATATTTGGATATTTTTATGTAAGAAATATGGCTTATGAAAAGTAGGAAAGGATTAATTATGAAGGAAACAGGAAAGCATAAACTGATTTATTATATTACAGTATTTTTTATAATTATTTTTAGTGTAGGGCCTATTTTCTGGTGTTTTCTTATAAGTATAACTCCGGAAGGGGATCTGCTGAAAAATAATTTAAAGATTTTTCCTGAGGTAGTTACTTTTATGAATTATAAAAATTTTCTAACTTTGGGAAGTAAGGAAAGTGATGTACTTATAAATGGACTTTCAAATAGTATGTATCTGGCGGTAATTACAGTGCTTATAGGGATGCCGCTGTCTGTTGTTACAGGATATGCCCTTGCACGTTATAAGATTAAATTTAAAAATTTAATTATCAGTTTTATTCTGATGACAATAGTAATACCTGTATTTACTACTATTATCCCGATTTATTCCTTTTTTATGGAACATTCAATGCTTGATAGTATGTTATGGACATCAGTAATATTTATATCAGCATTTATTCCACTGAATATATGGATAATTATGAATTATTTCAGGGAACTTCCTGAAGATTTATGGGAAGCGGCAGCGATAGAGGGAGCTAATGAGAGGCAGCTGTTCTTTCAGATAGGATTGCCATTGGCAAAGCCGATTGTTCTTACTTCTTCACTTGTAATATTTTTAATGTCATGGAAACAGTATATTATTCCTATGCTGCTGTTATCCTCACATAATAATAAAGTATTAACTCTTATTATGTCAGAATTTATGACAAGGGATGCAATTAATTACAGTGTTATAGCAATGTCAGGAATTATTGTAATAATACCTCCGCTATTGGCAAGTATAATATTCAGAAAAAATTTAGTTTCAGGGCTGACAGCAGGTTCAGTAAAGGAATAATACATAATCAAGGAGAAAAATAATTTTATGAACATATATTTAGAAGAAATTGCTAAAGCGATAGTAGATATGGATGAAGATAATATCATACCATTAATAGATAAGGCTTTAGAGGCAAAAGTCCTTCCGGAAGAAATCTATAATGACGGGTTAAGTAAAGGTATGCTTGATGTTACAAAATTATTTGAAAATAAAGAATATTTTGTATCAGAAGTAATAGTGTGTGCAGATACATTAAATGTTGGAGTAAATTATCTGAGAAACAAGTTTCCTGCAAAACAGGATGCAAAAGGACCAAAAGTTATTATAGGAGTTGTTGAAGGGGATTTACATGAAATAGGAAAAAATATAGTAAAAATAATGTTTGAAGCTGCCGGATTTAAAGTTACTGATATGGGAATCAATGTAAAAGCAGGAGATATAATTAAAAAAACAGAAGATGAAATCCCTGATATAATCTGTCTTTCTACAATGATGACTACTACCAGGGGGAAAATGAAGGATGTAGTGGATCTTGTCAACAGTAAAAATTTTGAACATAGACCTAAAGTGATTATTGGCGGAGGAAGTGTCAGTGCAAAATATGCGAAAGAAATAGGGGCAGATGGATATTCGGCAAATGCAGTTGAAGCAGTTTTGCTTGTGAAAAAGCTCTTGGGAGGGGATTAAATGGACTTTAGAAAAATGACGTTATTAGAGTATATAAATAGCGAAAATAGATTTTTCTTTCTGCCTGATATGGCAACAAATGGATTAAAATTTTTTGGAGTAAAAAGTTATGATGTGTATACAAATCCTGAAATGCAGCTGAAGCTGGCAAAACGTATGAATGAAGAGTTTGACTCAGATTTTATATATTCATTTTGTGACGGTGCAATTTTTTGTGAGACATTAGGCCTTGAACTTTTAAAACCTGATTATGATTTTCCTAGTGTAATGAGCCATCCGTTCAGGACAATTGAAGATGTTGAAAAAGCAAAAGTACCAGATCCCTATAAGGATGGGAGAATGCCTGTAAATTTAAAAAGTCTGGAATTGATTGCAAAATCCATCGACAAACCCCTTTATGTTTCTATACAGGGACCTTTTACGTTAGCGGTTCAAATGGCAGGGGCAACTCATCTTCTAGGGGAAGTAATAAGAAATCCTAAATTTGTGGAAAAAATTCTTGATTTTGCGACAGAAACTGTGCTGGAGTATGTTAAAGCTGTGCGTAAAGCCGGAGCAATGTATATTTCAATAGCGGAACCAGGAACAGTGACTCTTAGTCCTAAAAATTTTAAGCGTTATGTGGTGCCAAGGGTAAATAAGATATTTGATTCAATAGACTGCTGGAAAGGAATGCATATATGTGGAGATACTTCCTTATTTCTGGATTTAATGTTAAGCTGTCATTTGGATGCAGTAAGTCTTGATCAGATAATGGATTATGAAATAGTTGCAAAAAGAATTCCGTCAGATAAAGTTCTTATAGGAAATTTGGATCCTATTGATTTAATTGGTAAAGGTACGGTTGAAGAAATTGAAAAATATACGAAGGAACTTTGTACAAAAATGCTGCCATATAATAATTATTTGTGTGCTTTCGGGTGCAACTGCCTAAATGACACGCCTGATGAAAATTTAAGGGCTGCAATAAATACAACTAGAACTTTTAAAAGAAAATGATTCTGAATGTGTGAAAATAAGAATAGAGGTAATTATGATAAAAAGAAGTGAAGTAATAGAAAATGTGAAGGAAAATAGTTCTACAGTTATAAAATTTTTAGGATTTGTAAAAAAGACTCCACCTCCTATCGTTGTGAGAAAAATTAAAGAAGAACTTGAAAAGTTTGAAGAGTATATAGAAATGGAGTATGACTATAAAATATTTGAAGAAAATGGGAATATGTATGCTGACATACTATATACAATAGGAAACAAACTGGAGGGAGTAATTCAGAAATATGTAGACAACGGAGAAGGTATGCGGGCTATGATAATGGATAAAATAGGAGTTGTCACACTGGATGAGATAAAAGAAGGTATAGAAAATGAAATATACTCAAAATATGGTTACAGTGTAACTTCTGAAGGTTATCCGGGAAGTCCGAGATATCCTCTTAGTATACAGAAGGAAATACTGGATAAAATGGAAAATGTGAAAAGTATAGAAGTAAATGAATATTTTCAGCTAAATCCTGTAAAATCTGTGGCATTGAGATTGTCTCTTTCCAAAAAAAAAAGTTCTATAACCCCTGCGGAGAATGTGAAATAATTTGTGAAGGTAAAAAAAGTGATGAGGAAGCAGGATATAGATTTTTATTGAATAAGAGTAAAACATATACAAAAGATTTATATAAAAATACAAAGTTATCAGATGAACTTTTTGCAGATAATATAAAAGATCTTTACATATGGTCGGAAAAATATGAAAAGGAAAATAACGTAAAAGGTCTTTATAAAGAACATTTTAAATGGGTAGACAGTATTCTTGAAATGAAGGTAATAAAACTTGGAAGATTACAGTTTGAAGTATTGGAAAATATAGATGACTTAAGTAACGTATTTGAAGAAACAAAGGATTTTCTTTTTGTAAATGTTCACATAAGGGAAGGGGAAAAACTTACCCCTGAAGAGTGTGAAAAATCATATGATATGGCTATTAATTTCTATAAATCAAGAGGGTATAAATTTTCAACAGTGGTTTTTATCTGTTATTCATGGCTTTTAAGCCCAAATTTGAAAAATATTCTTCCTGAAGAAAGTAATATTATCAAGTTTCAGGAAAAATATACTTTTTTCTCGTCAAACTTAAATGAAGAAAATCCTCAAATTATAGAAAGAGTTTTTGGAAATAAAAGTGAGAATATTGAAGATTGGGAAGAAGATACAAGTCTGCAAAGAAAATTGAAGGAAGAATGGAAAAAGGGGATGAGATTTCCCATGACAAAAGGATATTTTATAAAAAAAATATAAAATGAAAAAAATTTAAGGAGGAAAAGAGCGTATGTTAAAACAAAGATTAGTGGCAGTAATAATTTTAATTGCCTGTCTATTTGTCGGATGTCAGTCGAAAAAAACTGAAGAAGTTAAAAAGGAAACAACGGAAGGAAAGGAAATAACATTGATGATTCCTGATTGGGGTGCACCTACAGAAGAAATGCTGGCGGAGTTTAAAGCTGAAACAGGAATTACAGTTAAGGTATTGCCTACTGCGTGGGATGATACAAAAAGTAAAATTTCAATAGCCGCGGCAGGAAAAAAAGCGGCGGCAGACGTAGTTGAAGTAGACTGGTCATGGGTTGGAGAATTCCAAAATGCCGGATGGCTTGAACCTCTTGAAGTAGATGAAGCAACACAAAAGGATATTCCGTCTATTTCATACTTTAAGGTTAATAATGGAATATATGCAGTACCTTATGCAAATGGGCTAAGATTAGCATATATAAACAAAGAAATGTTAGCAAAAGCAGGAGTTACAGAATTTCCAAAAACATGGACTGAAATGGAAGCAGTTTTTGATAAACTTAAAGAAAGCAAAGCTATAGAATATCCTATGCTATTCCCTTTAAATGCTGAAGAAAAAACAACAACTTCATTCTTAACTTTGGCATATACAAGAAATGGGAAAATTTTCAATGATGATGATACTTTAAATAAGGAAAGTGCACTTGACGCATTGAAACTTATTAAGCAATTTGTTGACAAGGGATACATTAATCCTGCAAGTGTTTCTACACCTGGAATTGATACATTCAGAGGAATAAATAATGCTCAAGGGGCATTCTTAATAGGACCAACTTCATTCATAACAAGTTCAAACGATCCAAAATCTTCTAAAGTTGTAGGACAAATAACAACAATTCCTGTTCCAGGAATAGACGGTCCGGCTAAACAGACTATTACATTTACTGAAGCGGTGGGAGTTTCTGCTTACTCAGAAAATAAAGAAGCGGCTAAGAAATTTGTAGAGTGGTTCTCAAGACCTGAAACTCAGCTGAAATTAAATAAAGCTATAAACAATACTCCTACAAGAACAAGTGTTATAGAACAAATGGTTAAGGAAGGAATTATAAAAACTCCAGGATCCATAGTAGAACAGTCTAAAATAGTTGCATCTCCTTTCCCTAACGGAGTTCCAAGATATTATACTAAAATGAGTACAGAAATATTCAATATTATAAATCAGTTAGGACAAGGAAAACTTACACCTGAAGCTGCAGCAGACCTTATGGAACAAAAAGTAAATGAACTTGTAAAAGCTAATAAATAAAATTTAAAAGAGAATATCTCAAAAGAAAATTATAAAAATTAATGTGAAAACTATATTTTTGAATTGTTTAGAATTTTACAATGAGTAGAATTCTAATAAATGAAGAAATATAGTTTTTGTATTTTAATTGGATTTATATTTGAAAAATTTTGTAAAAGTGGTAGAATATAATCCTAAAGCTTGAAAAAGTAAAGGAAGGAGCTGAGGATGATATTCAGAAAGACAGAAAAGAAAGATGTTGCAGGAGTACTGGAAATAATAGAGTCTGCAAAGGAAAGAATGAAAAACATGGGGTTGGATCAGTGGCAGAAAGGTTATCCAAATGAGCATAGCATCAGGGAAGATATAGACAAAGGGATAAGCTATGTAATGGAAGAAAATGGGCAAATATTGGGCACGTCAGTTCTTACATTTGAGAAGGAAGATGTATACGAAAATATGAAGGAAGGCCAATGGCTATCAGATGGTGAATATGCTGTCATTCATAGAATTGCAGTGTCAGATAGTGGGAAAAATAAAGGGGTTTCAGGAGGAATTTTAAAGGAACTGGAAAAAATATGCATGGAAAAGGGAATATACAGCATAAAAATAGATACTCATGAAGATAATGAGCCAATGAAGGGATTTTTGAAAAAGAATGGTTTTGAATTTTGTGGAGTTATTTATTTGGACAGGGAACCTGATTTAAATGCAAAAAGAGTAACATTTGAAAAAATATTGGAAAAGAAAGAAGTTTAAAAAATATAAAATGGAGGAAGAAATATGGCACTTGAAAAATTAGCTGAAAAATATAACTTGAAAAGACCGGAAGTTAAAACGGTTGAAGGGAAAATAGACGGATATTATGTCAATATAACAGATGACAACGTTGTGAAAAAATATTATCTGACATTTAATGTGAGCGGAATTGCTGATAAGAAAGAATTTGAGAAATTTCTGAAGGAACTGGAAGATAAAAATAGCTCAATATGGAATGTGAAATATGAGAAGAATTATATTATAGTTGAAGTTTCCCAAAAAAGATCGGGATTTAATCACTTTAAGGAACTGAAGGAAATAATAGAAAAGATAATAACTTTCTTTAAAGAAAAAAATTATAAGAGCGGATGCGGATATTGTGGACTGGAAGATGCTGAAAATATTGAAATAGCTAAAATAGTTGATCAAAGGGTACATATATGCGAAAACTGTTTTAATAAAGAAAAACGTAGACTTGATGAGCGTAGGGAAGAAATGCTGAATACTAAGGAAAATATATTTCTAGGGATTTTAGGAGCACTTGCAGGTTCTGTCATAGGAGGGCTTACAAATTATTTTATGGTATTTTCACTGGTAGGATTGCTGACAATCATTCTGAGCCAGGTACTGTACAGCATACTGGCAAAAAAGACAAGCTGGTTTGGAGTGATATTTCCAATTATTACGTCAATGATATGTGCATTTGGAGGTTACTATTTAAAACATTCAGATGGAACTTTGATTATAAATGATCAGGTATATGTAGGAACAGGATTTATTTTAATTATAGGTATAGTGATTGGAATATTTATGAAAAAACTTTCAAAAGGGGATTTTCTTGTAATAGAAAAGCTGTATAAAAACTAGAAAAAGAGGTGAAACATTGAAAAAAAAGACAAAAATACTAAATATTTCAATATTGAAAATAATTTTTCTGATGATAATGATGTTCAGTGTGAACATATTTTCTGCCAATATGTATAAAGTTCTTTATGTAAGTGACGGAGATACAGTTGCTGTGAAAAAGATTGAAAATAATAAAGAAACGGGAAATCTTATAAAAGTCAGATTATATGGAATTGATGCCCCTGAACTGAAGCAGGATTACGGATATGCAAGCAAGGAATTCCTAATGAAGCTTATACGTGGAAAAACAGTTAGAATAGAAGGAAATAAAAATGACAGATATGGAAGACTGCTGGGAACAGTTTATTATAGTAATGAAAATATAAATGAAAAAATGGTTGCTACGGGAAATGCATGGTGGTATGAAAAATATGATAAGAAAAATACAAAACTTAAACAGCTTCAGGAAAATGCCCAGAAAAATAAGCTTGGTCTTTTTGCAAAAAAAGGGTATATTACTCCATGGGAATTTAGAAAAATGAAAAGTAATAAAAAATAAAGATATTAAAAGTTGTAAAACAAAGGTGCTAAAAGCAATAGAATGAAGGTATTTAAAAATGTCTTTTATTATTCAGTCAAACGTGATAAAATAATATGAAAATGATATATTTTAAGGAGAAAAAATGTTTATAGATGAAAGCGTAATTACTGTCATTTCAGGAAATGGCGGTGACGGAGCGGCAACCTTCAGAAGGGAAAAATTTGTCCAGTTTGGCGGACCTGACGGAGGAGACGGTGGAAAAGGTGGAGATGTAGTTTTTATTGCAGATCCGAATATAAATACACTTGTAGATTTTAAAAGCAGCAAGAAGTTTCAGGCAGGAAATGGAGAAAAGGGAAGTGCTGCACGTTGTAAGGGAAAATCAGGAGAAGATTTAATAATAAGAGTTCCTGTAGGTACCATGATAAGAGATTTTGAGACAAAAAAACTTTTACTTGATTTGGATAATCCAAATGAAAGAGTTGTATTTTTAAAAGGTGGAGATGGAGGAAGAGGAAATATACACTTTAAATCTTCTGTAAGAAAAGCACCGAGAATTGCCGAAAGTGGTAGGGAAGGTGCAGAACTGAAAATAAAACTGGAGCTGAAACTGCTTGCGGATGTGGCTCTTGTAGGTTACCCAAGTGTTGGGAAATCCAGTTTTATTAATAAAGTGTCGGCGGCAAATTCAAAGGTTGCAAGCTATCACTTTACAACTCTTAAGCCTAAACTGGGTGTAGTCAGAATGGGAGATGAAGAAAGCTTTGTAATAGCAGATGTTCCGGGACTGATAGAAGGAGCACATGAAGGTGTAGGTCTGGGAGATAGATTTTTAAAGCATATAGAAAGATGTAAACTGATAATTCACATTGTTGATATATCTGGAATAGACGGAAGGGAGCCTGAAGAAGATTTTCTGAAGATTAACAAGGAGCTCAGAAATTACAGCGAAAAACTGTCAAATAAAATACAGATAGTGGTTGCAAATAAGATAGATATGCTTTATGATGAAGAAAAATATGATAAATTTGAAAAGTTTATAAAGGAACAGGGAATAGAATACGTATATCCTATTTCAGTAATTGCAAATGAAGGTATAAAACCTGTTCTGAAAAAGGCATGGGAACTTATCCAGGAAATTCCTCGTGAAGAACTGGAAGAAGAATATTCAGTTGAAGAACTGCTGAGGGAAAACAGTAAAAAAGAACCTTGGATTATAAAGAAACTGGAAGATCATGTATTTGAAGTGGATGGAAGAATAGTCGATGATGTCCTTAAAAAATATGTCTTTACTGGAGATGATGGTATTATAAACTTCCTGCAGATGATGAGAAATCTGGGAATGGAAGTGGAACTGGAAAATGCCGGAGTGGAAGAGGGAGACTTAATAATAATAGCAGGATATGAATTTGAATATGTCATCTAATTTAAAAGGCCTTGTAATAAGCGGGCCTACCGGTGTCGGAAAAACGGATATGTCGATAAAGCTGGCAAAATTACTTAATAGTGAGATTATTTCAGCAGATTCTTCGCAAATTTATAGATACATGGATATAGGTACTGCAAAAATTACAAATGAGGAAATGCAGGGGATAAGGCATTACCTGATTGATATTGCAGATCCTGGAGAAGACTATTCTGTGGGAGATTTTGAAATACAGGTAAACAGTATTCTTAAAGATAAGGAAAAAAATCAGGAAAATATTCTTCTCGTTGGAGGTACAGGTCTTTATATAAAGGCAATAACTGACGGGTTTTCAAATCTTCCTTCAAAGGATGAAAAGCTAAGAAATGAACTTGAAGTAAAATCGTTGGAAGAACTTAGGGAAATGTTGAGAAAGCTTGATGAAAAGGCATACAGAGAGATAGATATCTGCAATAAATTAAGGCTTGTAAGGGCAATTGAAGTGTGTATTCTTACAGGCGGGAAATTCAGTGAGCTGAAAACTGAGAATGTGAAGAATAACAATTACAGTTTTATGAAGGTATTCCTCACAAGAAACAGGGAAGAAATTTATGACAGGATAAACAGAAGAGTGGACATTATGATTTCTCAGGGACTGGAAGCTGAAGCAAGAAAAATATATGAAAAATATGAAAATTTACGTTATAAAATAGCTTCAATAGGATATAAGGAATTTTTTAAATATTTTGACGGGGAAAATTCTTTAGATGAAACAATTGAGGAAATAAAAAGGGAAAGCAGGAGATATGCCAAAAGGCAGATGACATGGTTCAGAAAGGAAAAGAACTATATCATTTATAATTTGTCTGAACAAAGTGAAAATGAAGTTATGAAAGATATAATTGAGAGATGGAATAAATTTTAGAAAATATAGAAATAGGAGATGAAAGATGAAAAGATTATTGGAATATATGTCTGAAGACAGAATAATAATTGATTTGAAGTCTAGGGAAAAGGAAGAAGTTTTTGAAGAAATGGCACCTCTTTTTGTAGCTGATAATGTAATAGATGCTGATGAGCTGGATGAATTTATTGAAGGGTTGAAGGAAAGGGAAAAACTTACTGCAACGGGGATGCAGGATGGTATAGCGGTTCCTCATGCAAAATCTCCAAGTGTTCATAAAATTGCATTGGCATTGGGAATTTCAAAAGAAGGGGTAAACTTTGAAAGTATGGACGGACAGCCTTCAAAATATATATTTATGATAGCGGCACCAAAAGGGACAAAAGAGGAACATCTGGATCTCCTTGCAATGATTTCGGAGCTTTCTTACTCGGAAGAAGTTCTGGAAAAACTGTCGCAAGCACAGACAAAGTCAGAAGTACTTGAAATACTGGAAAATTTTGAGGAGGAATAGTATGGTAAGAAAAATAAATCACCAGAATAAGAATAAGGAAAAGAAATTGCTGGAAAAGGAAGAAAAGAAAAAGGCACAGGAAGAAAAAAAAGAAGAAGAAAAACCATTTTTCAACTGGAAATCAATGGCTGTTGTTCTTGTAGGAGCAACTTTCGCAGTGACACTGTTTCCTTTTATGCTTTCATTTATAGGAGTTCCTATACACATAGGTTCTGTCATTGGAAATACATTTATAACAAGTTTTGCATGTGCATGGACAAGATTTTTTGTAGATACTAAAAGGGGATACTGTAAGGAATTCTGGCAGCAGTATGCAATTTTTGCACTTCTTTTCGGAGGTATTTCATACTTCCTGATTTATAGAAGAACAGTAAAATAAAATGTGGCAGGAGATGATGAAAATGAAAAGGACTATGGTTGTGTTGGCACATCCTGATATGGAAAAGTCGGTAGTGAATAAAAAATGGATAGAAGAGCTTCAAAAACACAATGATAAAATCATTATACATGATCTTCATAAGGAATATCCTGACTGTATTTTCGATATTGACAGGGAGCATAATCTTCTGGAAAATGTTGAAAATATTATTTTACAGTTTCCGTTGTACTGGTACAGCAGTCCTCCAATATTGAAAAAATGGCTTGATGACGTTCTTTCATATGGATGGGCTTACGGTGATGATGAAACAGCTGATTATAAGATGAAGGGTAAAAAAATAGGATTGGCGGTTACTGTAGGTGCACCTGAAGAAAATTATATGAAAAATGGAAGTGTGGGTTTTTCAATGGATGAAGTGCTGATTCCTTTTAAAGCAACAATAAAATATATAGGCGGAATTGAACTTCCAAGCTTTATTTTTTATGATGCTGTTCCTGAAACAGGAGATGAAAAAATAAGTGAAAGTGCAAAAAAATATTCAGATTATGTATTAAATCTTTAATTTGAAATAGAACAGGAAAAATAAAAAAATACGTACAGTAAAACTGGATAATGAAATTAAAAAGTTTACAGGTACGTATTTTTTATTGAAAATTGTTTATTTCAGCTATTATTTGATTACTTTTCTATAAGTTACAAGCAACGGATTCCAAACGCTTGCATTTGTTGGAGAGTAAGCAAAGTCTATTTCAATGAATTTTTCAATTGGTGTTTCAAGAGTAATGACAATTGCTATCTGGTCTATAAACTGGGCAACTGCTTCTTTACCGACCATTGCTCCTCCAAGAAGAACTTTTTTGTCCTTGTCATAAATAATTTCAGTTTTTATAGGGAAAGAATCCTTAAATCCTGAGTTTTTATACATTGCCCTCATTTCAATCTTTTCAGCATTATATCCTAATGACTGCGCTTCTTCAAGTGAAAGTCCTGTCTGTGCCAGTTTAATATCATAGAAAGAAGTTGCAAAGGATCTGAGCAGTCCCTTCCAGCTTATATTCTGTCCTGAAAGATATTTTGCAAGCAGCATTCCATGCTTGTTTGCCACATCACCGAAAGGTGCATAAAGATTTCTGTCTGTATGATAGAATTTGTTGAAAATACAGTCTCCCACAGCATAAACATCAGGAAGATTTGTTTCAAACTTGTCATTAACAACTATTTTTCCATTTTCTGTCTTTAATTCAGAAGAAATAAAATCTATATTAGGAGTAATTCCAATACTGAATAGTGCAATATCAAAATCAATATTTTCACCGTTATCAAGCTGTACAGACTTTGCAATATTATTTTCAGAAACAATTTCATTTACTCCGGAATTAAGTTTTAATGCAATTCCATGTTTTTCAATGCTTTCATAAATTTCAGATTTTAAGTTTTCAGAAACAGTAGGGAATATTTTGTCAGATTTTTCAACAATTGTAACTTCCATATTTTTTCTGTTAAATGCTTCGGCAGTTTCAAGTCCAATAAATCCTGCTCCTACAACGACAGCTTTTTTTATTTTATCCTTATTTTCATTAATGTATTCTTTTATTTTCACTGCATGTTCTGCATGTGAAAGGGTAAAAACATTTCCAAGATTTTCAGAATATCCTTTAATATTTGGAACAAAAGACTTTGCACCTACCGCAATGATAAGTCTGTCGTATTCAAATGCTCTGTTTATCTCGTTACCTTCCACAGTTAAAGTTTTATTTTTAAAGTCAATATTTGTAACTTTATGCAGTATTTTAACGTTAACTCCTCTTTTTATAAAATCTTCAGGAGTTCCTAGAACAACATCGTTAAATGACAGTTCATCTGCTATATAGTATGGTGTAGGACAACCTGCCCATGCCACATATTGAGATTTTTCAAATACAAACACCTCGTCATCAGGGTTTGCTTTTTTATATTGAGTGGAGAACATCATTCCTGCTGCTCCGCCACCTATTACTGCTACTTTCATTTATTACCTGCTTTCATTAAATTTATTTCTGTTTTGTAAGGGTATTAAACAGATATCTCAATCTGCTTGCAACCATTTTTATCCCGACTTTATTATCCCTTCCTCTTGGAATAATTACATCGGCATATCTTTTAGAAGGTTCCACAAATTCCAGGTGCATAGGTTTTACAGTGTTAATATACTGATTCTTTACACTTTCAAAGCTTCTTGCACGTTCCTTCATGTCACGTTCCATTCTACGTAAGAGTCTTTCATCATCATCAGTGTCAATAAAGATTTTTGCATCAAAAAGATTTCTTATTTTTGGTATAGCAAGAATTAAAATTCCTTCAACTATTATTAAATTAGCCGGTTCAATATGTACCGTTTCATCAATTCTGTTATGAGTCTGGAAATCATATATTGGTTTTTCGATAGCATGCCCTGCCTTCAGGGAAAGTATGTGTTTTTCCAGTAAATCAAAATCTATTGAATCGGGATGGTCATAATTTAATAAAGTTCTTTCTTCATAAGTTAAATGATCATTTCTTCTGTAATAAAAATCCTGTTCCAGCAGAATGGAATGAATGTTCGATTTTTTAAGGTCTTCTATTATAGCCTTTGTAACGCTTGTCTTTCCTGAACCTGTTCCTCCTGCAATTCCTACAATTATCGTTTGATAATCCATTTGAATACCTCCTAGTGATTTAATTAAGTATATAATAGACAGAGTAAATTTTCAAGAGGTTTTTGAAAAACATTAAAAATAAGAAAAGTTCCCGTTTAAAGTATTAATATTATTAACATAAAAGATAACATAGGCTAAATAACTTTAAAATTTAGAAAATTTAGAAAGAAAAGATAATAAAAATAAAAAAATTAATGGCAAAAAATGAAAAAAGGAGTATAATTATAGTATTAACTATGAAAAATAATTGAAAGGGAAGTGAAGTTTATGCAAAATAAGACAAATGAAGATATGAAAAAAATAAGGGAAATTCTTGAAAACAGGGGATCATTAGAACATGCGATAACATTACTGAGCTGGGATCTTGAAACAGAAGCACCTTTCCTTGCAGCTGAAAAAATATCAAAGACATTGGGTTATTTGATAGGGGAAAGCTATTCAATGATTATAAATGATGAATTTAAGAAGTTGATATATGGAATAAATACCGAAGAACTGTCAGAAATAGATAGAAAAATCATAGAAGAAGTGAAAAAGGAATCATTTGAAAAAATGGAAAAAATTCCTAAAGATGAATTCCAGAAATATTCTGAACTGAGAGTACTGTCTGTAAGAAAATGGGAGGAAGCAAAGAAAACAAATGATTACAGCATATTCAAGGATTATCTGAAACAGATGATAGAGTTTAACAAAAAATTTATAAAATATAGAGGATATACAGAAAATCCTTATAACACATTGCTTGACGATTATGAGCCTGAAGTGGCAGTGGAGGAACTGAATCAATTTTTTGATAAAATAAAAAATGAGTTATCACCTTTTATAAAAAAAGTTACTGAAAAGGGAAAAAGCTCAGAAGAACTGGAATTGTTTGAAAAATTTAAAAAGATGAATTTTGATATTCAAAAACAGGAGGAATTTTCAAAATATGTACTGGATATTATAAAATTCAGTTTTGATAAGGGAGTGCTTAAGGAGAGTGAACATCCTTTCACAACAGAATTCAGTAATAAGGATGTAAGAATTACTACCCACTACTATGAAGACAATCTTTTGAGCTCAATATACTCAACAATTCATGAAGGAGGACATGCCCTTTATGAACAGCATATAAGTGATGAAATTACTGATACTGTACTTGGTGGAGGAGTTTCAATGGGTATACATGAATCCCAGTCAAGAATTTTTGAAAACATGTTTGGAAGAAGTAGGGAGTTTATTGGATTTATTTATCCAAAAATGGATGAACTGTTTAATCTTTCAGAAAATGGTATCGGTAAGGAAGAACTTTACAAACTGGCAAATGAAGTTGAAAGACAGTTTATAAGAACAGAGTCTGATGAACTGACTTACCCTATACATATATTGATAAGATATGAACTTGAAAAGGAAATTTTCAGCAACCTCGATGAAGAAATAGATGTAGATGCACTTGCTGTAAAATGGGCAGATAAATACGAAGAATATCTTGGAATAAGACCTGCAACTTATACAGAAGGAATATTGCAGGATGTACACTGGGCGGAGGGGCTGTTTGGTTATTTCCCTTCATATGCATTGGGAACTGCCTATGCAGCTCAGATATATGACGCTATAAATAAAAAAGTGAATATAAAAGAAGAAATGAAAAAAGGTGATTTCAGCCAGATAAATGAAACACTGAAGGAAAATATCCATAAATATGGAAAAATGAAAACTCCTAAAGAAATAATAAAAGATATGACAGGAAAAGACTTTGATTCACAATATTATATAGACTATCTGGAAGGTAAGTTCTCTGAAATTTACGGTCTTGATAAATAAAAGTATGGATGTAAGACTGTATATATTAATAGAAACTGGTAGAAATAAACAAAATTCAATATGAAAAGACTATGAAAGGAGGAATGGGTTTCTCAGAAATTATGATTTCATCAATATAAAAGTACAGAATTTTATTTGGGAAACACATAATATTAATGATAGAAATTCAGGATGAAATGAAATTAATGCAGGAAAAATTTGAAGATATGGAAGTAAAAAGTTTTGCAAGGGAGGTTATTGAATTTATTGATGAATGCCCAAGTACATACCATGTAGCTAAAAACTGTTCGGAAATTTTAGAGGAAAATGGGTTTGAAAGACTTATACCTCAGGAAAAATGGAACTTAAAAAAAGGTGGAAAATACTACGTGAAAAAATCAAATTCCACAGTGGTGGCATTTACGCTTGGAACAGATATAAATTTAAAAAAGGGATTTAAAATATTCGGTTCACACACTGATTCGCCTGGATTCAGAATAAAGCCAAATCCTGAAATGGTAACGGAAAATATATTGAGATTAAATACAGAAGTATATGGAGGGCCTATTTTAAGTACATGGTTTGACAGACCGCTTTCAATAGCTGGAAGAGTTGTGGTGAAAAGCGATAATATATTCCTGCCTAAAACTATAAGGGTGAAAAGCGAAGAACCTCTAATGGTTATTCCTAACCTTGCCATTCATCAGAACAGGGAAGTAAATAATGGAGTGAAGATAGACAGACAGGCAGATACATTACCTGTGTTAGGTCTTATAAATGATAAGCTTGAAAAGGATGACTATTTATTGAAACTGATAGCTGAAAAAATGAAGTTAAAGAAGGAAGATATACTTGATTTTGATTTGTATGTGTATTCAATTGAAAAAGGATGTCTTGCGGGGGCAAATGAGGAATTTATATCAGCACCTAAAATAGATAACCTTGCTTCTGTCTATGCGGGACTTTTAGGACTTGTGGAAGCTGAAGATGTACACGACCAGATAAATGTATTTGTAGGATTTGATAATGAGGAAATTGGAAGTGCAACAAAACAGGGAGCAGATTCAAACTATTTATTAAATACATTGGAAAGAATAGTATGCGGGCTTGGATACGGAAGAGGGGAATTCCTGCAAATGCTGAACTGTTCATTCCTTCTGTCGGCAGACGGTGCACACGCAGCACATCCGGCACACATGAACAAGACAGACCCTACAAGCAGAGGAAGAATAAATGAAGGAATATCAATAAAAATAAGTGCCAACCAGAGTTATACTTCAGACGGATTTTCAATAGCAGTAGTTAAACAGATTATAGAAGGAACTGATATAAAAATACAGCCGTTTGTAAATCAGTCAAATGAAAGAGGAGGAAGCACAATAGGGCCTATTTCTTCAACTCATCTGGATATAGATGCAGTAGATCTGGGAGTGCCTATGCTTGCCATGCACTCAGTAAGGGAACTTTGTGGAATATATGATGTGTTCTATCTGAAAGAACTGGCAAAAGAATTTTTTAATAAAAACTAGAAAATAATAGATATTTTCTTAAGGTTATGAAGTTGGAAAAATAATACGGAAATGGAGGGTAACCTATGAAAAATCCGGATAAAAAACTTATACTTTCAAATGGGGTAAAAATTCCTGTTTTAGGATTTGGAACATATAAGATTGAAGATGATGAAATAGCTGTAAATTCAGTCAGGGAAGCTATAAAAACCGGATATAGGCACATAGATACGGCATCCTTTTACAAAAATGAAGAAAATGTGGGAACTGGAATAAGGGAAGGACTGAAACTGACAGAACTTAACAGAGAAGATATATTTGTAACAACAAAGGTGTGGAATACAGAGCAGGGGTATGAAAATACCCTCCGTGCCTTTGATAATTCACTGAAAAGGTTGAATATTGACTATTTGGATTTATATCTGATTCACTGGCCTGTTACGAAAGATTATGCAGATGAGTGGCAAAGCAGGATAAGGGAAACATGGAAAGCCATGGAAAAACTTTATAAGGAAGGGAAAATAAAAGCCATAGGAGTGAGTAATTTTCTTGTACATCATCTGGAGGAACTAATGTCTGACTGTGAAATAAAGCCAATGGTGGATCAGATAGAGTTTCATCCTGGTCACAATCAGAAGGAAACTGTTGAATTTTGTAAAAAACATGGAATAGTAGTGGAAGCATGGAGCCCTTTAGGCCGTGGTGTGATTCTTGAAAATGAATTTCTGGCAGGAATAGCACAAAAATACAATAAAACAATAGCTCAGATATGTCTCAGATGGATTATTCAGCAGGAAGTGGTGGCACTGCCAAAATCAGTAACACCTGAAAGAATAAAAAGTAATTTTGAAGTATTTAATTTTGAACTTTCTGAAGAAGATATGGATAAAATAACAAATATGGGACCGGCAGGATATACAGGTTCAGATCCTAATTTAGGAAGATATTAAAAATGAAAGAGGAATAGAATGAAAATATATTTTGAACTGTTCTGGATATTTTTTAAGATAGGCAGCTTTACCCTTGGAGGAGGGTATGCAATGGTTCCGCTTATTCAGAATGAAATTGTTGAAAAAAAGAAATGGATAGAAAAGGAGGAGTTTATAAATCTGCTGGCATTAGCTCAATCTTCTCCCGGGGCGTTGGCAATAAATATGGCAGTGTTTGTAGGCTTTAAGATTAAGAAGTATTTAGGAATGCTTGCAACAGTACTTGGAGCGGCATTACCGGCATTTCTTATTATATGGCTGCTGGCGGCACTGTTTCAGAATTTTCAGAATAATCCTTATGTCATTAAGGCCTTCAAGGCAATAAGACCAATGGTTGTTGCACTTATTGGAGGAAGTGTCTACACAATAGGAAAACAGGCAAAGATAAATAAATTTACATTGATTATTGTTCTGGCAATAGCAGTTCTCGTTTCACAGTTTAAATTTCCACCCATACTGGTTATAATAGTGGGAGCAATAGCAGGAAATATTTGGATGATGAACAGAAAGGGGGCTGAATAATGGCAGAATTATGGGCTTTATTTATGGTGTTCTTTAAAATAGGACTTTTCAGCTTTGGTGGGGGATACGCAATTCTTCCTCTTATACAGAAGGAAGTTGTAGAGTCACATAAATGGATAAGTGTAACCCAGTTTACAGATATAGTGGCTGTTTCGCAGGTGACACCGGGACCTATAGCAATAAATTCTTCCACTTATGTTGGATACCTTGTAACTGGAAATGTTGTAGGGGCAACAGTGGCAACGGTGGGATTAATACTGCCATCTGTCATAGTAATGACCCTTTTCAGTATGTTTTTCCTGAAATTTAAGGATAACAAATATATAAGCAATGCATTTGCAGGATTGAGAATAGTTGTTGTAGGGCTTATTCTTTCAGCAACGATACTGCTTATGGATAAGGATAATTTTATAGATTATAAAAGTTTTATAATATTTGGAGCCGCATTGCTGCTGTTTCTGAAATGGAAGGTAAATGCCATATGGCTGACAATAGGAGCTGCAATAATTGGAATACTTATATATTAAAATACAATTTAAAATAATGGAGCTGTCTCAAAAATTAAAAATATGAAAGAACTGTCTCAAAATAGTAAGAATTAAATATAATATATGGAAAACTGTATTTTTTTCATTTACTAAAATTTTACTCATACAAAACAGTCATTTATTAAGGAAAAGTCAAAAACTTGCCTGAAGGCTCAGACAGATGACTTTTCCTAAATTCATTTCCTGTTTTACATTGTAAAATTCTAGATAATCCAAAAATATAGTTTTCCACATGTTTTTTAAATTTTTCTTTTTGAGACAGCTCTTCTATATTATTTTTTGAGACAGTTTCTTTATTTTATGTGTATCTAGTATATATGAAATCCAATTTGCAGAAGAAATGTAAAAATATAAAAAATATTTTTCATATTTTTATATAAAATTTCAAAATAATGTGATATAATCAGATAAGTTTGTATTTTACAAACTTATTTTTAAGTTAAAAAATTAATATAGTTGGGAGTTGAAAGGAGAAGACATTGAAAAAAAATCTTGAAATCAAAAACGTAGGGAAAACCTTCGGAAAAGACGAAATTCTAAAAAATATCAACATTGAAATAAAAAAAGGAGAGTTTTTTTCATTGCTGGGACCATCAGGTTGCGGTAAGACGACATTGCTGAGAATGATTGCCGGGTTTATAAGGCCGGATAAAGGGTCTATTTCCATAAACGGAGAAGTTATAGATCATCTGAATCCTAATGAAAGGAACGTAAATACTGTTTTCCAGAACTATGCACTGTTTCCAAATATGACAGTATTTGAAAATGTGGCATTTCCTTTGAAAATAAAGAAAACTGCAAAGGAAGAGATAGAAAAGGAAGTATTGAAATATCTTGAATTGGTGGGATTACAGGAACATAAGGATAAAATGCCTTCCAGCTTATCGGGAGGACAGAAACAGAGAGTTTCTATAGCCAGGGCGCTAATCAGCAAACCGGATGTATTACTGCTGGACGAACCACTTTCAGCCCTTGATGCAAAATTAAGACAGAAATTATTAATTGAACTGGATACTATACATGACGAAGTTGGAATAACATTCGTATTTGTAACTCATGACCAGGAGGAGGCACTGAGTGTTTCTGACAGAATAGCAGTTATGAGTAAAGGGGAAGTTCTTCAGATAGGAACTCCAAATGAAATATATGAAATGCCTGCAAATGGATTTGTGGCAGACTTTATAGGAGAAACAAATTTCATTGAAGGAAAAGTTATTGAAGTGCATGACAAATATGGATATGCTGAAAATGATGAAATTGGAAGATTTAAAATAGAACTTGATAAACCTGTAAAAGTGGGGGATAACGTAAAGCTTACACTTAGACCGGAAAAAATAAAGGTAGACACTGAGCCAAGATATACAGATAACGACAACTATAAAGTAATAAAAGGAACTGTAGATGAAGTTATTTATACTGGATTCCAGAGTAAATTGTTTATAAAAGTTGATGGAATGAATAAACTGATAAAAGTTTATGATCAGCATAGAAACTTCCTGACTGAGGAAGAGCTTTTCGAATGGAAAGAAAAAGTTTATTTTTACTGGCATTATGAAGATGCTTACTTAGTGGAGGTGAACTGATATTGGCAAAGAAAAAAATAAAAAAAATAAATGAAAATGGCCCTTTAAAATGGATATATTATCTGCCGATCAGTTTATGGATGACACTGTTTTTCGGTATACCGACACTTATAATAATAATTTTCAGTTTTTTGAAAAAAGGTGCCTATGGTGGAATTGCAATGCCAATAAAACAGACATTGGCTGCCTACAAACTGCTGTTTACTTCAAGCGATATTTTAAAAATATCTATTAAAACAATAAATATATCATTCTGGATAACTGCTATAACTTTATTTCTGGCGTTACCTGTTGCCTATTATATTTCAAGATCAAAGTACAAGAATTTGTGGTTACTGCTTATAGTAATCCCTTTCTGGACTAATTTTCTTGTAAGAATTTTTTCCTTCATAGCAATACTAGGAAATAAAGGGATTGTAAACCATTTTCTTATGAAAATATTTGGAATGAAAGAACCGCTGGCACTTCTGTATAATAGAAATGCAGTAATAATAATAAGTGTATATGTATTTTTACCTTATGCGATACTGCCTCTGTATTCAGCAATTGAAAAATTTGATTTTTCACTGCTTGATGCGGCAAGTGATTTAGGAGCAAACAAGTTTCAGGCTTTAGTTAGAGTTTTTCTTCCCGGAATAAAATCAGGAATGGTTACTGCAACAATATTTACTCTTGTTCCGGCAATAGGTTCATATGCTGTTCCTGACCTTGTAGGAGGAACAGACGGAGTAATGCTTGGAAATATTATTGCAAACAGAATGTTTCAGCTTAGGGACTGGCCTACAGCTTCAGCAATTTCAACAGTTTTCATAGTAATAACAACTTTTGGAGTATGGCTGTCAATGAAAATGGAAAAGGAGGAAGAATAATGAATGAAAAAAGAAGAATTTCACTGTTGTTTTTCGTACTTGTAATGATATTTTTCTATTTGCCTATAGTGATGCTTGTAACATTATCGTTTAATAATTCAAAAAACTTTTTATGGACAGGTTTTTCACTGAAATGGTATATAGAACTGTTTACAAGCTCTCCTGATTTGTGGCAGGCTTTTGGAAGAAGTATTCTTATAGGTTTAACATCGTCAGTATTTTCAGTATTTATAGCAACATTTGGAGCAATAGGAATAAAATGGTACAATTCCAGATTGAAAAATTATGTAAAGTTCCTGAATTATATACCGCTTATACTGCCTGACCTTATAATAGGGGTGGCACTGCTTATATTCTTTAACATGCAGATAGGTGCATATCAAGGTATGGAACTTGGAATGAAGACTATATTTATAGCTCACACTACATTTAATATTCCGTTTTCATTGTTTATAATAATGGCGAGACTGGATGAATTTGACTATTCAATAGTTGAGGCTGCAAGAGATCTGGGAGCAAATGAATTTCAGACTTTGATTAAGGTTATACTGCCTTCCATGATGCCGGGAATAATATCTGCGTTCCTGATGGCGATGACTTTGTCGCTGGATGACTTTGTAATTACAAGCTTTGTTACAGGAACAAATTCAAATACATTGCCAGTTCAGATATATTCAATGATTAAATTTGGAGTTTCCCCTGTAATAAATGCATTATCGACTATATTAATAATAGGAACTATTATTTTATCCCTGTCGAGCAGAAAATTACAGAAATATATGCTTAATTAATAGTGGAAAATTCGATGAAAATACAGGTATGGGAAAATAAAAAAAACAATATTCAAAAAATAAATGAGCAGAATTTTAAAAAATATGATATAATAGGATGTATTAAATTTATTAATAGCTATGATATATCAAAATTATAATATATAATAAAGATATTTACACAGAATATCAGATACGCAAAATGCAAGATGTAAAGGAAGGTAAAAAAAGAAATGCAAAAATTTGAAGATTTCGGATTAAGTATTGAAGTACTTGATGCGTTAGAAAAAAAAGGATTTGAAGAACCAAGTGATATACAGAAATTAGTTATACCCGAATTATTAAAGGAAAGAACACACCTTATAGGACAGGCACAAACAGGAACAGGAAAAACTGCCGCTTTTGGAATACCAATACTGGAAACAGTTGAAGCTGACAAAACGGTAAAAGCTCTGATACTGGCACCTACAAGGGAACTGGCAAACCAGGTTGCAGATGAAATCTACTCTTTAAAGGGTAAAAAGGACATCAGGGTTCTGGCTGTATATGGAGGAGCTTCCATAGAAAATCAGATAAAGAAACTTAAATCTGGAGTGGACATTGTAGTTGGAACTCCTGGAAGAGTAATGGATCTGATGAGAAAGAAAGTATTAAAGGTAAATAATCTTGACTATTTTGTCCTTGATGAAGCTGATGAAATGCTTAACATGGGATTCCTGGAAGATATTGAACTTATACTTGAAGAAACAAATGATGAAAAGAAAATGTTATTTTTCTCAGCTACAATGCCTAAAGCAATAATGGACATTGCTAAAAAGTTTATGGATGACTACAAGCTTTTAAAGGTTAAAAAACAGGAACTTACAACAGATCTGACAGAACAGATTTATTATGAAGTTAAACAGGAAGACAAGTTTGAAGCACTTTGCAGAGTTTTAGACTATACTCAGGATTTTTATGGAATTGTTTTCTGCCGTACAAAATCTGAAGTAGATGATGTTACAAATAGACTTAAGGCAAGAAACTACGATGCTGAATGTATTCATGGGGATATAACTCAGGGATTAAGACAGAAAGCTCTTGACCTTTTCAAGAAAAAAGTACTTACAATACTTGTAGCGACAGATGTTGCAGCAAGAGGAATAGATGTAAGTAACCTTACGCATGTTATAAACTATGCTATACCTCAGGAAGCAGAATCTTACGTTCATAGAATAGGAAGAACTGGAAGAGCGGGGCATAAAGGGATAGCAATAACATTTGTAACGCCTAGGGAAGCAAGAACTCTGGCTCAGATAAAGAGAGTTACAAAGACTGACATTAAAAGGGAATCAATACCAAACGTAAGTGAAATAATAGAAGCAAAGAAAGAAGCTTTAATTGCTTATATTGATGAAATAATAAAAGAAGAAGACTACACAAGCTATGAAAGTTTTGCAGACAAACTGCTTGAAGAAAGAGATGCAAGACAGGTTGTTTCTTCGATTTTAAGACACTTCTATGAGGATGAATTCCTGCCTGAAAGTTATGGAGAAATACAGGATGTCAAGGTAAAAATTGAAGACAAGACAAGACTTTTCATTGCTCTTGGAAGCAAGGACGGATACAATCCTGGAAGACTGCTTGACCTGTTAAATAAAAAGGCAAAAACTCCTGGAAGAAAAGTTAAGGATATTAAGATAATGGATAAATATTCATTTATAACTGTACCTTTACAGGAAGCTGAATTCATAATGAGAGCACTGAACTCTAAAAAGGATTCAAAACCATTAGTTGAAAAGGCAACTGGAGGAGTATCAGGAGGTGGATCTTCAGAAGGTAAAAAAAGAGGAAGAAGATCGGAAAAAGATTCTAAAAAGAAAAAATCAGGTGAAAAGGAAAAATCTTCAAGAAGATCTAAAAAATCAGATGATAAAAAGACTTCTTCAAAATCTAAGGAAAAAAAATCAAAAGATAAATCAAAAAAGTCAGATAAATCATCTGGAAGAAGTAAAAAGAAGTAAATAAAGAATAAGGTTCACTTTTATTAGAGAGGGGCTGTTTTAAAGGTAAAAGGATTTTTAAATCGATACTTTTGGAACGGCTCCTTTATTACAATTTATGTATTGACAAAAGGAAGAAAAAATAATATTATATATTAAAATGACTAAGAAGTCACTTATTAGGAATTATGAAAAGATGAGAGGTGAAAAATGTATAAAACAATATTACTTGATATTGATAATACACTATTTGACTATCCAAAAGCTGAAAAATATGCAATAAAGGCAACATTTGAAGATTTTGATTTTTTCAGTAATGGAAGTGAAAGTGAATTTGAAGAAATAAAAAAGGAATATAAAGCTATAAATGATTTGCTATGGGAAAAACTGGAAAAAGGGGAAATTACAAGTACAGAACTGAAGATTGAGAGATTTAGAATGTTATTTGAAAAAGCAAATTTGAGTTACAATCCTGAAGAGTTTAGTAAACAATATCTGAAACGTCTCGGAGAAGGAGCGTTTCTTCTTGACGGAGCTGAAGAGGTGTGCAAGTACTTATATGGGAAATACAAGCTTGGAATAGTTACTAATGGAATGAAGGAAGTCCAGTATTCAAGGATTGGAAAATCTCCAATAGGAAAATATATAGATAAAATAATAATTTCGGAAGAAGTAGGGATAAGTAAGCCAAATCCAGGAATTTTTGAATATGCCCTGAAGGAACTTGGAACTGAGGATAAAAAAGAGGCTATAATGGTGGGGGATTCCCTGTCGGCAGATATTCAGGGAGGAATTAATTTTGGAATAGATACATGCTGGGTAAATCTGAAAAAGGATGCTCCAAACGATAAAATAAAGCCAAAATATGTTGTTACAAAATTAGAAGAAATATGCAATATTTTATAAAAGGCAGGTAAAATATGGGAAAAATTAGAAAAATAATATATGCGATATTTTTATTTGTTTTAATTGGAAACAGTGTATTTGCACAGGAAGATAAGCGTGTAGGCCTTGTCCTCAGTGGAGGGACAGCAAGAGGACTGGCACATATAGGAGTACTGAAGGTGCTGGAGGAAGAGAAGGTTCCTGTGGAATATGTAACGGGAACAAGTATGGGAAGTATTATTGGAGGGCTTTACAGCATAGGGTATACTCCTGATGAAATAGAAAAAATTGCATTAGAAATGGACTGGATAAGTCTTTTCAATGACAGTATAGAAAGAAAGGACAAGGGAATATCAAGAAATCTGATAGAAGACAGGAATACTATGGTACTTCCTATGGAAAAATTCATACCGAAAATTCCTTCAGGAGCAGTTGGAGGGAAAAGTGCCAGTGAACAGCTGAATAATCTGTTTTTTGGTGTTCTGGAAGTAAATGATTTTAAAAAATTTCCTAAAAAATTTGCACTTGTGGCAACAGATCTGAATACAGGAGAAAGAGTCATGATAGACAGGGGTTCAATTGCAACTGCTGTAAGATCAAGCCTTTCCATACCGTCAGTTTTTAATCCGGTTCAGGATGGAGAAAGACTTTATGTGGACGGAGGAGTTGTAAGAAATCTGCCTGTTCAGGATGTGAAGGTGCTGGGGGCAGACTATACAATAGGAGTAAACGTAGGAGAAGGTTTTTCTAAAAGGGATCCTGAAAAACTTAATATAGCCGGAGTAATATCTGACTCAATGACAATAGCAGGTAGGCAGGAAGTTGAAAGACAGATAAGAATGCTTGATTTATACATGACACCAAACCTTGAAAAAATAGAATCATATGATTTTGGGAAGGTGAAGGAAATAATAGCTGCCGGAGAAAAGGTGGCCAGGGATAATATAGAAAGCATAAGAAAGTTAAGTAATCCTGAAAAATTTGCAGAACTGGAAGAAAAAAGACGTGAATTCAGAAAAACATGGAAAGATGAATATGATATAAAGCATGTTGAAATCAGAGGAAATAAGAAGTATGAGAAAAAATATTTTAATAAATATCTTCCAAAAAATTTAGGAATGATGAAAAAAAGTGACATGGAAAAAATTGTTGATGAACTGTATGGAAATGGAGATTTTTCCACTGTCTACTATGAAGTGAAAAATAACGACACTTTAGTAATAAATGTCCAGGAAAAGGCAGGAGACTACCTGACACTTTCCGGAAATGTAAATAATGAGGATATGGCAACTGTAACTGTGGGTATACAGGGAAATAAGACCATAAATAACGCAGATACAAGATATAGGCTGAATGGAATAATTGCAAATGAATATGGAGTAAACGGATCAGGAATAATGGCAATTGGAAAGGATAACAGAGTTCTGTTTATAGGAAATTTTGACTTCAGGAAGGATATTATAAAAAACCAGTATTATGCAGGAAATAAATATGAATTTAATAACAGAAGATTTAAAGCCGGAATAGGACTAGGTATGGAAATTAGTAAAAACACACTCTTGCTTTTAGGTGGAGGATACGAAATGTCTCATGTTAAGGGGCATATGGATGAAAAGGAAAGTGCAAAAATAAGATTCCCTTATCTTGAAGCATCACTTACACAGGATAGCAGGGATTCCATAGCTTTTCCTACGAAAGGGACATATCTGAAGGCAGAATATACAGTAGCAAATTCTAAAAATGCAGAATTTAATGCCCTGTATGCTAAAGCCGAAGTAAATATCCCATTAGGAAAAAATTTAACACTTACACCTGGAGTGGCATACATTACAAGTGACGGTGAAAAAATTCCTGAAACATACAGGCCAAAAATGGGAGGATTTCAGGAGGGATACTATTCATTAGCATTTGATGGAGTTCCTGCAGACAAAATAAGAGGAAATAGTATTTTTGTCGGTAAAATAAATATGCAGTATAAATTTTCAAGAATTATATTTGTGGGAGCAAATGCATCATTTGCAACTGTTTCTGATAAAAGTTACAGTTTTGGGAAAGAAAAAAAGGAAAGTTATGGATTGGGATTAGGAGTAAGAACACCTTTAGGCCCTGGATATGTGGGAGTTGCCAAAAGTCCGGGAGAAGATGTGAGATATTTCCTGAATTTTGGATATGATCCAAAATCATTTAATGAAAATTAGATACAAAAATAACAGAATGAAAGGAGATTATGAGGCTATATCAAAATTTATAAAATATGAAAAATATTATTATTCTTTAATTTTTGAGACAGCCTCATAGAAGTGAACATGAAGGAAAAAAGAAAATTAAAAAAAGCTCTTCTTGTGTATAACCCGAAATCAGGTAATTCAGACTTAATATTGAATAATTTCGACCTGATAGCAAGCAGTCTTTTAAAGAATGGAATTACTCTTACACTTTACAGTATAAGCAGGGAATACAATGAGCTGGCAAACATCCTTAAAAATGAGAAATACGATATATTAATTCTATCAGGTGGAGATGGTACATTAAGTAAAAGTTTAAGCCAGCTGTATAATGAAGAAATTGAATTTCCTGATGTTGCAATATTTCCAACAGGGACTTCAAATGATTTGGCAAAGTCGTTGAATCTGGGAGATGATGTTAAAAAATGGGTTGACAATATTGTAAATGGAAAGGCAAAACCATTAGATTTTGGACTTATAAATAACAAAACTGTATTTTTATCTTCTTATGCGGGAGGCCTTTTCACAAAGGTTTCCTATAATACTGATAAAAACCTGAAAAAAGTAATAGGAAAAACTGCATATCATATTGCGGGACTGGCTGAACTGACAAATATTAGAAAATTTGATTTGAATATAACTCTTGACAGCGGTGAAAAAATAAATGAGAAGGCAATATTATACATGATTTTAAATGGAAAGAGTGTAGGAGGATTTGACAGTGTTATTGATAATGCTGATATGAATGACGGTCTTATGAATATACTGATTGTGAAGAATATAGAAAATCCTTTTGATTTACCTGCAGTTCTTTTAGACCTTATTAACAGCAATCTTGAAAATAATGATTATGTGAGAACTGTCACTGCTAAAAGCTGTGTAATTGAAAAAATAGATGATGAAGTAGGTGTGAGCATTGACGGAGAAGAAGGTAAAAATAAAAAAGCTGAAATAAGATTTATAAGTAACAGGCTTAAAATTTTTAGACAGTAATTTACAAGTAAAGGGAAAATTAGGATAAAGTAGCTAAAATAAAGAGGTTTAAAGGACTTTCACCTTTGAAATATGTATAAGGGAATACAAAAATGAAAAATAATTTTAATAAATAAGTTTTAAAAATTGAAAAAATGTGGTATAAATATAGTGTATAATTTGAAGTGTGGAAGAATATACTTAAAGATGGAGGAAGAAGTTATGAATGGATATTTGAGTTTTGTACTGCATGCGCATCTGCCGTATGTAAGACACCCTGAGTATGAGGAATTTTTGGAAGAAGACTGGCTGTATGAAGCGATTACTGAAACATATATACCCCTTCTTGAAATGTTTGAAAATCTTACGAGAGATAACATCCCATGGAATTTAACAATAACAATGTCAGGAACATTGGTTAATATGTTAAATGATGACCTGCTTAGAAGCAGATATGTTAAACATTTAAATAAATTAATAGAATTCTGTGAATTAGAAGTAGAAAGATTGAAAGAATATCCAGATATGCTCAAAGTAGCTAATCACAACTTATGGTTCCATAAAAGAGCAAAATCTGTATATGAAGATAAATATGCAAGAGATTTAGTTGGAGCATTTAGAAAGTTTCAGGATCAGGGGAACCTTGAAATAATACCTGTTACTGCAACGCATGGATTCCTTCCGGTAATGAAGGATTATCCGGAAGCTGTAAATGCTCAGGTTTATATGGCTAAAAAAGATTACATTAAAAACTTCAATAGAGAACCTAAAGGGATATGGCTTGCAGAATGTGCTTATTATCCTGGACAGGATAAGTTCCTTGAAAAACATGGGATAAGATATTTCCTTGTGGATGCCCATGGAATAATGCACAGTGATCCAAGACCTGTATATGGAATTTATTCTCCAGTGTATACTAAAAATGGAGTAGCGGCATTTGCAAGGGATCTTGAGTCTTCTGAGCAGGTATGGAGTTCAGAAATAGGTTATCCTGGTGACGGAGTTTACAGGGAATTCCATAAGGATGCAGGATATGAACTGGATTATGAATATGTAAAACCATATCTCCACAGTGACGGAGTAAGAAGAAACATGGGAATAAAATATCACGCAATAACTGATAAAAAAGGAACTTTCAAAGCTGTTTATGATCCTGATGCCGCATATGGAAGAGCAAAGGAACATGCTTATAACTTTGTTTATAACAGATCAAAGCAGATAGAATTTCTGGCTTCAAAAATGAAATATAGAAAGCCGATTGTAGTATCTCCTTATGATGCGGAACTTTATGGTCACTGGTGGTATGAAGGGCCTATTTTCCTTGAGTGGGTATTTAGAGCAACTGCAGAATCTAATTTCTCTACAATAACTCCTTATCAGTATCTTGAAAGATATCCAACTAACCAGATAGTGGATGTAAGTATGTCAAGCTGGGGAGCAAATGGATATTATGATGTATGGATAGACGGGTCAAATGACTATGCTTACAGACATCTGCATAAGGCTGCCCAAAAAATGATAGAAGTGGCAAATGGAAGAGAACCATACAATGAACTGGAATATAGAGCATTGAATCAAATGGCTAGGGAACTTATGATGGCACAGACTTCATGCTGGGAATTTATAATGTATACAGGAACAATGGTTGGATATGCTCACAAAAAGGTAAGTGACCATGTGCATAGATTATTTAAGCTGTATGAAGACTTTAAAAATGGTACCCTTGATGAATCATGGGTTGCTGAGATAGAGTCAAGAGACAACATATTCCCTGAAATAGACTACAGAATGTACAGAACTAGCTGGTTATAGTCAATTATTAAAAAGAAAATTACCCAAAAAGATATAAGTAGAATTAAATCTATATCCTTAATTTATTATTCAAAAAATTAAGGATATAGATTGTTTTAAGTTAAATTTTATCTTTAATATTATTTAATATTAAATTGTTCTTTTGAAAAATCAAATAGAATTAGAGCTTTTTAAATAAATTTTACTATGTACTTTTTATAATACATTAATAAATAGAAACCAACTATGAAATAATTAAAATAAATATGAAAAAGGATGAAATAAAATGGTAAATAAATTTATAAATCAACAGTATGATAAAAAATACAATAATGATTATAATAAAAAAAAATTTTATGAAATGTATAAGAAAAAAAATCCATCTAATTTAAAAACATTTGAAGATTTTTCAAAATTAATAGATGATAATATAGATAATCAAAGTTATCAATCTTTTAATGCAGATGATATTTCGAATTATTTTATTGGACTTTATATTGCATTTTTAAATTTTAATTCACATTATGAGAGAAATAAATACACTATGGTAAATAATCCAAGATGGCCATATGGCTCTAATTCATTTGCTATACAGTCCAATATTGACACCATTTATTTTCAAATATTAGATTATAATATTGGTAATTTTGAAAATATAATCATCTGGGAAGAACATTGTAAGAAAGTAAAAGAAACACTTGATTTTATAGATGAAAATAAATTAAAAGTATCAGAAGATATCGAAAATTTAAAAGAAGATATGAAGACGTTAGATGTAATTATTAAAGAGTTTTTTGATATTATTTCAGAAAAAAATTTAAATGAGATTAATTTATTGGATAATAAAATAAGAGAAATAAAGTTGAAAAATTCAAATTATGAAAGAAGTATGAGAAATAGTATAATTGCTAATCAATATTATTTATATAATTTTTTAAAGATTTTTGTAAAAGAAATAGAACAACAAAAATCTTATGGAAAAAATATATTAAATACAATGGGAATATTTTTGTCAATATTTTCAGTGATTGGATTAGGGATATCGAGTATATTAAATATAAAAAATAATCATTTTTCAATATGGTCTATGATATGTGGAGTAATTTTGATAACAATGAGTGGATTATTTTATTTAATAAATTTTGATGAAAGAATTAAAAATAAAGTGATTAAAATACTTTTTCCAATAACTATGGGAATGGTTCTTATTGTAATAGGTGGAGTTAGCTTTGGCTATTTTCCAGAAAAAAATGAAAATATTTCCAAGTTAGAAGAACAAATACAAGAATTAATTAATAAAAATAATGAAATAGAAAAAAGATTAGATTATGAAAAAAGAATATCAAAATTAGAAAATAAATAAATATTACAAAAGTTATAAGGATTATAGAAATAAAATTATAAAAAATATATTTAAAAAATCAATATATAATTTTGTTGAAACGCAATATAAAGATAATTTTTTTATATTATAAATTACAATATGTATGTAACAAAAAATAATATTATTATTTGAAAATCGTGCTATAATATAAAAAATTATAGCTGAGGTAAAATCAATATAATAAAAAAAAACTCAGTTTAATGGCTGAGTTTTTGTTTTAATCTGAAGAGGATATATTTATGAAAGAATTATTTAAAGGAAAATTGGAAATTGTCCAATTATTTAAAAAATATTTTACAGAAATAAGAAAAAAAGAAGTTGAAAACTCAACAGAATTATTAAAAGAACTGGACAGAAAATCGAAAATGCTTAATAGCAGGCTAAAGATTGCAAGTAATGAAAAGGATGAGATTTACAGAAAGCTGGAAAAAATTCAGGATATAAAGAACGGAAAAGTAGGAATTGTAAATGTAAACCGTTATATTATCAGATTTTTACTGATAATTCTGTTATGCATATCTTTTCTGAATATTTCACTGAATCTGAAGGGATACAATTATTTTATATACGTTTCGGCAGTTATAATCATTCTGCTTTCGTTGCTTTCAATATTGATTACTGTAGTTATAAAAAAGAAAATTTTCAGTGCCTATTATTATAATTACAATATAAAAAGGATATTCCTTATAATTATGATAAGTCTTGGAACAGGATATTTCCTAAATTCCTACAGGCAGGAGCTTGAGAACTTAAATAAGAAATCCGTCCTGATAAAGGAAGCTGAAATAAATTCAATAGATGAACTGAAAAATAGCAGTATTGAAATAGTCAACAAAGACAGCAGGATAAAATGGAGAATAGATGAAAATCTTAAGATTATTACTAACGAAGATTCTAAAAAAGGAAACATAAATATTGAAAATACAGTGATTGATGATAATAATAAAGTGACATTGTATTTTACAAATGAAAAGAAAGAGTCTCAATGGCTGAAAGGTAAGATAATTTACTTTAACTGGGATACAGTGAAAATAAGGCTGAAGAATAAAAAAAGAATCGAAGGGGAAGTTTACGGAAAGATAATTAAACTTGACAATGGAGAGACCCTCATATTGAACAATAATTTTGAACTGAGGGATGAAAATAAGAAAATAAGCGATTTTGGAGTAATAGGAATTAACCTGAAAATAAAGGAAATAATAAATAATTTGCTATTTATAGTGCTCGTTATATTTATTCTGATAGAATATGAATACTATAAATTTCCAAATGAAGACAGTCAGAAAATAATTGACAGGCTGATGCTGAATGAAAGAAAAAAGAAAGCAATAAAAAAATCAGTTTTTTCAATATTGCAGGCAGTAAAGCTTCTGATGTTTCCGATAGCATTGGTGCAGACATATCTGTTAAGAAGCTACATCCTCAATCTGCTTTTTGATAAAAACTTGAAAAAAGGTTATGATACAATAAGTGTTGTGCTTTCATATTTTTCAAAATCTTACCTGCTGATTTTTATTATTTTGCTTCTTCCTGTATTTTTAGAGAATTTTAAAATTTTGAAAATGATTGAGAAATACATAAGGAAAAATGGCGATGATGAACTGTCACATATGAAGAATAAAAGAAACTACTCAAGAATAATAGGATATAACAGAAGAAAGAATAACAGCTATAGAATGTTTTTTGAAAAAATAAGAAATAGGAAATAGAGCCTAAAAAAATTTATAGGCTTAAAAAATGAAAAAATTAAGTCTAAAAAAATTTATAGGCTCAAAAAAGTAAAAAATTGAGTCTAAAAAAATTTATAGGCTCAAAAAATCAAAAAATTGAGCCTAAAAAATATAAAATCAAAACAAAGAGGGATAAAAATGATATATCTAGATAATGCGGCAAGTACAAAACCAAGTGAGGAAGTCATAAAAGTAATGACTGATACAATGAGGGAAAGTTATGGGAATCCTGATGCAATCCATGATTTTTCTCATGAAATATTTTTAAAAATAAAAAATGCAAGAAAAACAGTAGGGAATTTTTTAGGAGTAAATCCTGCAAGGGTATATTTTACAGCGGGAGGTTCAGACGGAAATAATCTTGTTATTCAGGGAATTGTTGAAGCAAATTCAAGAACAAAGAAACATCTGATTACTACAAAAATAGAGCATCCGTCTGTTTATGATACATTCAAGTATTATGAAACAAAGGGATTTGAAGTTGATTTTCTTGATGTGGACAAGGAGGGTTTCATTAACCTGGAACAGCTGAAAAGTCTTCTAAGAGATGACACGTCTCTTGTTTCAATAGGAGCTGTAAACAGTGAAGTAGGCTCTATCCAGAATTTAAAGGAAATTGCTAAAATTATAAAGGGAAAAAGTAAGGAAATTTATTTTCACACTGATTTTGTACAGGGACTTGGATGTACAGAGATAAAATTTGATAAAATTCCTGTGGATGCAATCACTGTGAGCGGACATAAAATATGTGCACCAAAAGGAATTGGAGCAGTGTATGTTGCTGAAAATGTAAAAATTGCAAATGTTATTCATGGATCAAATTCTGAAAATGGAATTGTAAAGAGAACTATGCCGACAGAATTGATACTGGGATTTGCAAAGGCTGTGGAAATACTGGATAAAAATTATAAGAAAGATATGGAATATCTCCAGAATCTTAAAATTGAATTTGCAAAAAAAATAGAGGAAAATATAGAAAATGTAAAAATTAATTCTATATTTGATATTGAAAAATCAAGTCCTAAAGTTCTTAATGTATCATTTAAAGGGACTAAAGGGGAAGTTCTTACACATTTTTTAGGAATGAATGGAATTTATGTTTCAACAGGATCAGCATGTTCGTCTAAAAAAGGGAACAGCAGAATTCTTACAGTAATGGGATTAAAACAGGATGAGCTTGATGGAGCAATAAGATTCAGTTTTTATTCAGGAAATACTTCGGAGGAAATTGATAAAACTGTAGAAGTTCTGAAAAAAAGTGTGGAACAGATAAGAAAAATGAGATAAAATATTAATAAAAAATAGATTAGATATAGAAAGGAATATGAGTATGAATTATACGGATAAATCCCTGCTGAATTCAGTAGGACTATCATACGGTGAACTATCCTTAAAGGGAAAAAATAGAGGTCAGTTTGAAAGAATGCTAAGAAACAGAATACATAAATCTTTAAATGGATTCAACCATGAACTTGTTGATGATTTGTCAAAGCTGTATGTAATAGTGGATAATAACGACATGGATGAAGTTGTTGAAAAATTGAAAAAAATATTTGGAGTTGTAGGATTAAACCCTTCAGCAAGAGTAAACAGGGAAGATGAAGAAATCAAGGCAAAGGTGCTGGAATTTGCAAATTATGCTTATGAACAGGGAGCGAGAACTTTTAAAATAGGAGTAAATAGAAGTAACAAAGGATTTGAGAAAAAATCTATGGATTATGCAAGGGAGCTGGGAGCCCATGTCCTTATAAACAGTCCATTTGAAAAGGTTCAGATGAAGGATCCTGATGTTCAGATAAATGTTGATATAAGAAAAGATGTATATGTGTATACCGAAAGAATTAAAACATATGGAGGATTACCAATCGGTTCAACAGGAAAAGGTCTGGTACTGCTTTCAGGAGGAATTGACAGTCCGGTTGCTTCGTTTATGATGGCGAAAAGAGGAATGCGTATAAATTTTGTAACATTCCACAGTTTTCCATTTACAAGTAAGCAGGCTCTTGAAAAAATAAAGGAACTGACAGATATATTGTCAATTTATACAGGAAAAACAAGACTTTACTCAATGAATATACTGAAAATGCAGGAAGCAATAAATTCAAAGACTAAAAAGGAACTGGCTACAATACTTACAAGAAGGGTAATGATGAGGCTTGCTGAAAGATTAAGTGAAACAATGAATTATCATGCACTTATAACAGGTGAAAGCTTAGGGCAGGTTGCGTCCCAGACAATGGGAGGCCTTACTTGTACAAATGCCTCAATGGAAAGAATCCCGGTATTTAGACCTCTTATAGGAATGGACAAAACTGAAATAATAGATATTGCAAAGGAAATAGGAACGTATGAAAAATCAATAGAACCATTTGAAGATTCATGTGTAATATTTGCACCGAAACATCCGGTTACAAATCCTAAGCTTGAAGATGTTCTGGCAGAAGAGGCAAAAATTGAAAATTATGATGAACTTATGGCAGAAATATTTGAAGAAAAAGAATTTTTCAATATGGGATAATGAATATAGAAATATAAAATATACTGATAATCTGGAGTATGTATTTAATCAGTAATCGTTGAAAGGAATGACTACAAAGTATGAAAATAAAACTCAGTATTTCAGACATATTATCAAAAATAAATAAGGAAAATTTGAAGAAAAGATTCAAGGAAGCGGCACAGATGATAAATCTAATATATCGTAATTACAGTGACGGAGAAACCCAGATGCTGTCAACTTCCCTGACTTATTTTTCAATGCTTGCCATTTTTCCAGTCATAGCTTTAATATTAGGTATATCAAAAGGATTTGGATTTGACAGGCTCTTTATCAGAAAAATTTTTGAAATAGTCCCCCAGAATGAAGGAATGGTAAGAACTGTTCTGGATGTTGCAAACAAGCTTCTAGTTTCCACTGAAGGAAGTATACTGACAGGAGTCGGTGTGGTTATTCTGATTAATTCGGCTATAAAAGTTCTGATGGTTCTGGAAGATTCTTTTAACAAAATATGGAATGTAAATAAAAGCAGATCCTTTACAAGAAGGATAATAGACTATATTGCCATTATATTTATAGGGCCTATATTCTTTATAGTGATTATAGCTACAAATTCATATGTAATAGAAAAAGCAGGGGAACTTTTCTTAGGAAAAACACTTGTAATAGGATTGTTTATAAAAATGGTAGGACCGTCATTTTACATTCTGCTGTTTACATTACTTTTTTATCTTATTCCAAATACGAATGTAAAATTAAAACCTGCATTTATTTCAGGAATAATAACGGCTCTGCTATGTTTCATCTTAAAGGAAGCGTTTGTATTCCTGCAGTCATTTATAACAAAATATAATGCAATATATGGAAGTTTGGCGTTTATTCCGATTTTCCTTGTGTGGGTACAGTATATATGGGTGACTATATTGCTGGGGGCACAGATAGCCTTTTCAATTCAGACATCTGATGAATTTTTATACAATGAAAGAGTGGAAATGCCTATAAAACTTAGAAAAGAAGCAGGGATACTAATTCTTGTACTGATAATAAGAAGGTTTAAGGAAAATGAAAATCCTTACACACATATAGAACTGTCAAAAAGACTCGACATGGAAAGCCTGTTTGTGAAGGATATTCTTTCAGAACTTGAAAAAATAGGATTTATTAATGAAATTATGGCGGATAAAAATGGAGAAAGTGGATATCAGATTGCCTATGATCCGGAAGTATTTACTGTAAAAAACTTTATAGACAGGTTTGAAGGGAAAAACGAAGACAGATATGAAGATATTTTTGATAATCTTATAAATGAAGACAAGGAGCTTCTGGAAAAAATAAGAAAAAATCTTTTACTTAAAAATGACACTTTATTAAAAAATATATAGGGCAGGGAGAAAAATGGAAATATTAATTGTAGTAATGATAGCTGTAATACTTATAATAACAGTACTTACACTGTACCAGCTTTTTAAGATAAGAAAACAGCAGCAATTGGAAATACTCTATCTGAAAGATGAAATAGAACAGATGCTGATAAAGGAATTTATATCAAGTACAGAAAAAAGTGTAAGTGAAAATGCAAGAAGGCTTGGTGAAATTGAAAAAACAACTACACTGAGTATGAAAAATAATTTATTGCAGGGGATAGGCGAAGTTAACAATGCGTTATCAGGAAATAACGAAAAACTGTTAATGAAGTTCAATGATTTTATTCAGAAAATTGGAGTTGTAATGAATGAAAATAATCAGGGGCTGACATCAAACATAAACAGATTCAAGGATGAATTTAAAAAGAGTGTAAATGAAGATTTTGAAGCATTGAACAGAAAAATAGAAGGCAGACTTGATCTTATGAATGCCAAAGTTGAAGAAAGGCTTGCAAAGGGATTTGAAGAAACAACAAAAACTTTTGGAAGTGTTCTTGAAAGATTGGGAAAAATTGATGAAGCACAGAAAAAGATAGAATCCCTTTCAAGTAATGTTGTTTCACTTCAGGATATTCTTACAGATAAGAAAACTAGGGGAATATTTGGAGAAGTACAGCTTTATCAAATATTGGCATCGATTTTTGGAGAAAAAAATGACAGGGTATATGCAAAACAGTATAAACTCTCAAATAATACCCTTGTGGATGCAATTCTTTTTACACCTGAACCAATTGGAAATATTGCAATTGATTCGAAATTTCCGCTGGAAAATTATCGTAGAATGTACGATTCGGAATTGACAAATGAGGAAAGAATGAATGCAAGAAAAGAATTTGGGAACAATCTGAAAAAACACATTGATGATATTTCAACAAAATACATAATCAGAAATGAAACAAGTGACCAGGCAATAATGTTTTTACCTGCCGAAGCAATTTTTGCAGAAATTAATGCCTACTATACAGATATTATTGACTATGCCTACAAAAGAAATGTAAGAATAGCTTCCCCGACAACGTTGGTTTCAGTGCTGACGACAATACAGATGGTACTTACAAACATTGAAAGGGAAAAGTATGCTGATGTAATTCAGGAAGAACTTGCAAAACTTCATGAAGAATTTGGAAGATATGAAAAGAGATGGAAGGCACTTGAGAAGGATATAGACAAAATAACAAGGGATGTTAAGGATATCACAACAACGTCAAATAAAATAAGCAAAAGATTTATTGCAATATCGAATGTAAATATGTCTGAACAGATAGAAAACAGAAAAAATGAAATAATAGATATAAAGGAGCAATCTGATGATGAATAAAACAGGAAAAAATGGAATAATCTTTGGTAAATTTTACCCATTACATATAGGTCATGTGGATTTTATACAAAGGGCAAGCGGATATGTGGAGACACTATATGTTTTCGTATGTACTGATGATGAAAGGGATATGAAGCTATTTAATGAATCAAAAATGAAAAAAATGCCAACTACAAAAGATAGAATCAGATTTGTTACACAGACTTTTAAATATCAGGAAAATATAAAGGTGATTCATCTTGCGGAAGACGGAATACCGGCTTATCCTAATGGCTGGACAGGATGGGCTGACAGGGTAAAGGAAGTTCTTGCCAAAAATGAAATAAAGATAGATGTGATTTTTACAAATGAACCACAGGATGTGGAAAACTACAAAAGTAATTTTATTGATAAGGGATATACAGCAGATGTTTTTAGTGATGAGCTTGAAATAATTACAATAGACACATCAAGAAATAACTTTAACATAAGTGCGACAGAAATTCGTAAGGATCCTTATAAAAACTGGCACTTTATACCAAAATATGTAAGAGAGTTTTTTATATTGAAGGTGGGAATTATAGGGTCAGAACATTCCGGGAAAACTAATTTGACTCATAAGCTGGCAAACCATTATAATACTACATATGTAAGGGAATACAGAAAAGAATACATAAAAGAAGTGCTTCAGAATAATGAAGATAACTTGCAATATGAAGATTATAGCCAGATAGCATATGGTCAAAATCAGAAAATATCAGAAAGTGTAAAAAATGCCGACAGACTTGTTATTATTGACACAGAGTTTACTTCACTGCAGGCATATTATATAAAAAACAATGAAAGTGAACATCCTGTAATAGAAGATTTTATAAGAAACAGTAATTTTGATGTGTTAATATATATTGAAAAAACAGATCAGAAGGGAACTTTTAATGAAATACTTCAAAAGTTACTTGAAAAAAATAATAAAAAATATATAAAACTGACACATGAAAATAATACAAGCCTGACAGAAAATTATATTAAAAGTATAGAAATAATAGATAATTATATAAATCAGAAAACAGTTTAAAGTATGGAAAATACTGGAAAAGACAGTCAATTTTCATATAAGAATTTAAAAAATTAGAAATATTTTCAAAAGAAGGTTGACTTTATTAAAAAAGTATGTTATTATAATTGAGCTAGTTTATTCTGGTAATACCAATATTTATTGGGAGGGATAGAAGATATGAGAGTACAAGTGATTTTAGAATGCACTGAAACTAAGTTGAGACATTATGTTACAACTAAAAACAAAAAAACTCATCCTGAAAGATTAGAAATGAGAAAATATAATCCGGTGCTTAAAAGACATTCTCTTTATAGAGAAGTTAAATAGTACATTATATAAATAGGTCAGTAGCTCAATTGGTAGAGCATCGGTCTCCAAAACCGAGGGTTACGGGTTCGATTCCTGTCTGGCCTGCCATTTTATTTTTATGGAGATGTTTTATGAGTAAATTTAATTTAGGGAAAGCTTTCGGAAATTTACGTGAAGAATATAGAAAGATATACTGGGCAGGAAAAGCAGAAGTTTTTCATGTTACTGTAATAGTATTGTTAATAACTCTATTTATAGCGATTTATACTGTTATATTTGATACAGGATTTAACTTTATATTGTTGAAATTAACTAATACTTTAAAAAGCTTTTTAGGAGGAGCGTAAAGTGACGGAAGATTTTAATGTAGAAGAAGTAACGGAAGATGGAATTGTTTACGAAAAAAAATGGTATATAATTCATACATATTCCGGATACGAAAAAAAAGTTGCGACAGATCTTGAAAAAAGAATAGAATCTTTAAATCTTACAGACAGAGTTTTCAGAATTCTTGTTCCTGAAGAAGAAGTACTTGAAGAAAAAAGAGGAAAAATGGTGAAGGTTCCAAGAAAGCTGTTTCCTAGTTATGTAATGATTGAGATGTTATCTGTCAGAGAAGAAAATGAGTTGGGATTAGGATACCGTGTAGATAGTGATGCGTGGTACGTAATTAGAAATACCAACGGAGTAACAGGATTTGTAGGTGTGGGAAGTGACCCAATACCGTTATCCGATGAAGAAGCTTCAGATTTATTAGCTAAAATAGGAGTAGAAGCAAACGAAAACGAAAACAGATTCAATATTGATTTTAAGATAGGAGAACGTGTTGTGGTGAAGAAAGATTCTTTCTATGACCAGACAGGTGAAATATCTGATATTGATTATGAACATGGTAGAGTAACTGTCATGCTTGAAGTTTTCGGAAGATTAACTCCGGTTGAGCTTGAATATAATGAAGTGGAAAAAAGTGAATATTAGAAATTAAAAAACAAAGATTAAGTATTAGAAGAATAACGTTAGCGAAATTTTAATTTAAGAAAAAGTGGGAGATTTAAAAAATTCAGTTACCACAGAGGAGGAAAAATGGCTAAAGAAGTAATCGGGAAGATTAAATTACAATTAGAAGCAGGGAAAGCTAATCCGGCTCCACCAGTAGGACCGGCGTTAGGGCAGCACGGAGTAAACATACCTGAATTCTGTAAAGCGTTCAACGCACAAACTCAAGATAAAGCAGGATTCGTTATACCGGTAGAAATATCAGTATATGCAGATAGAAGTTTCACTTTCATTCTGAAAACACCACCTGCATCAGATTTATTGAAAAAAGCGGCTAAAGTTCAAAAAGGAGCAGGAAATTCTATAAAAGAAACTGCAGGAACAATAACAAAAGCTCAATTAAAAGAAATAGCTGAAACAAAATTACCTGATTTAAATGCTGGAAGTGTAGAAGCGGCTATGAATACAATAGCAGGAACTGCAAGAAGCATGGGAATCAAAATAACAGATTAATAATAAAAATTAATGAATTAGAAGTCTAAATTTCAAGTAGAAAAAACGGAAATCGCAGAATAATTATCAGATTAAGTGGAAGGTTATAAAAAACCAATGACCACAGAGGAGGAAATAATAAATGGCAAAAAGAGGAAAAAGATATAATGAAATTTCTCAGAAAGTAGATAAAACAAAAGTTTACACTCCAGAGGAAGCTTTGGAATTAGTATTTGAAACTAAAAGTGCTAAATTTGTGGAAACTGTAGAATTAGCAATAAGACTTGGAGTAGACCCAAGACATGCTGATCAGCAAGTAAGAGGAACTGTAGTATTACCAAATGGTACAGGGAAAAATGTAAAAATATTAACAATAACATCAGGAGAAAATATCCAGAAAGCATTAGATGCAGGATCGGATTATGCTGGTGATGATGAATACATAACAAAAATACAAGGTGGATGGATGGATTTTGATTTAGTTATAGCTACTCCAGACATGATGCCTAAATTAGGAAAATTAGGAAAAATCTTAGGAACAAAAGGATTAATGCCTAATCCTAAATCAGGAACAGTAACTACAAATGCTGAACAAACTGTAGAAGAATTCAAAAAAGGTAAAGTTGCATTTAAAGTTGACAAGTTAGGTTCTTTACACTTACCATTAGGTAAAGTTAACTTCACTAAAGAAGCAGTAACTGAAAACTTTAAAGTTGCTATGGAACAAATTATTAAATTAAAACCAGCAGCTTCAAAAGGTCAATATTTAAGATCAGTAGCTATCTCATTAACAATGGGACCTGGAATTAAAGTTGATCCGATATTAGTAGCAGCTTTTGTTGGAAAATAATTCTTGATTTTAATAAAAAAATAGTGTATAATAATTTTCGAAATGAATAATACATTTCAAAATGATAACCAAAGACAGTAGGTGGAAATTCCATAAACCCTACCGAGGTAATAGTAAATGAATAATCTATATAATATAAAGAATTCGTTAATACATACCTCTGGGCTTATTGTTTTTGTTTCAGAGGTTTTTAATATGAGGAGGTGAACAAATTGCCAGCACAATCAAAAATAGAAGCAGTAGAAAATTTAACTGCCAAATTGAAAGAAGCTAAAGCAATGGTGTTTGTTGATTACAAAGGAATCAGCGTTAACGAAGATACAGAATTAAGAAAGACTGCAAGAGAAGCAGGAGTTGAATATTTTGTAGCTAAAAACAGATTAATGAAGATAGCTCTAAAATCAGTTGGTGTTGAAACAAACTTTGATGATTTATTAGAAGGTACTACATCTTTCGCAGTAGGATATGAAGATGGTGTTGCCCCTTCAAAATTAATTTTTGATTTTGGAAAGAAAACAAAAGATAAATTAGTTATCAAAGGTGGAATGCTTGGTGGAGATAGAGTTGATGCAGCTACTGTAGAAGCATTAGCTAAATTACCTTCAAGAGACGAACTGTTAGGACAAATAGCATACGGATTACTGTCACCAGTAAGAATGTTAGCAGTAGGATTATCAAACTTAGCTGATAAACAAGCTGAAGGTGTATCAGCAGAATAATAGAAAATAAAAATAAAAAATTAAAAGAAAAAATAGGAGGAAAAAAATAATGGCATTTAATAAAGAACAATTTATAGAAGATTTAAAAGCTATGAGCGTATTAGAATTAAAAGAAGTAGTAGAAGCAATTGAAGAAACTTTTGGAGTATCTGCACAGCCAGTAGCAGTTGCAGGTGGAGCAGCAGCAGGTGGAGCAGCAGCTGAAGAAAAAACTGAATTTGATGTAATTCTTGTTTCTGCAGGAGCTGCAAAATTAGCAGTTATTAAAGAAGTAAGAGGAATCACTGGATTAGGACTGAAAGAAGCTAAAGAATTAGTTGAAGCAGGAGGAAAAGCTGTAAAAGAAGGTGTTTCTAAAGATGAAGCTGAAGCTTTAAAGGCACAATTAGAAGGTGCAGGAGCAACTGTAGAATTAAAATAATAATATACAGCATTGATAGTGAAGACACTCTTAGGTTGGAGAGTGTCTTTTTCCACTATAAAGTTTATGAAAGAAGAAAAAAAGGCTGGAAAGCTTGATTTTATTGTGTTTTTGATTTTTTGAACATTCTTTATTGTATTAATTTTTATATACACTTAACTGACTTGTAAAAAATATAAAAGTGCAAATTGGAAATTATGGAATGTAATTAAGAAATTGTAACATAAAAATTGCACAAATTTATATATGATTAAAGATATGTTCTTTAATATAGGGAGGAATTTTTTAAATGAGCAAACTTATTGAAAGATACAGTTTCGGAAAAATAGTAGACAGAGGAACAATGCCACATTTTCTTGAATTTCAGATAAATTCTTATGAAGATTTTCTACAAGCTAAAGTAGCACCTCAAAAAAGAGAAAATAAAGGATTTGAAGCGATTTTCAATGAAATTTTTCCGATTGAATCCAGTAACGGGTTATTAAAACTTGAGTATTTATGGTATGAAATACATGACAATGATGTCCCTTTAAATGATGAACTGGAATGTAAAAAGAGAGGGAAAACGTATTCAGGACAATTAAAAGTAAGATTGAAACTGACTAATAAAAAAACTCAGGAAATACAGGAAACATTAGTTCATTTTGGTGATATTCCATTGATGACGGATAAAGCAACATTCGTTATAAACGGTGCTGAGAGGGTTGTTGTTTCACAATTGCACAGATCACCGGGTATTACATTTAATAAAGAATTGAATATTCAAACTGGTAAAGATGTGTTTATTGGAAAAATAATTCCTTATAAAGGGACATGGCTCGAATTTGAAACTGATAAAAATGATATTTTAAATGTAAAAATTGATAGAAGAAAGAAAGTTTTGTCAACGGTATTTTTAAAAGCAGTTGACTTTTTCATGACTAATGAAGAAATTATGAATGAATTCTTTGAAGTGAAGGAAGTTGAACTGGCTTCACTTTATGAAAAATACAAAGGTGATGAACTTGATGAAGTATTAAGAACTAAACTTGAAGGAAGCTTCATTCATGAAGATATACTTGATGAAGAAACAGGAGAATTTGTAGCAGAATCTCAGGAATTAATTGATAATATAGTAATAGAAAAAATTAGGGAAAATACTATTCCTGCTATAAAAATCTGGGAAGTAAAACCTGAAGACAGAATAATAGCAAATTCATTAATACATGATAATACAAAGACAAATGATGAAGCTGTTATTGAAGTATTCAAGAAATTAAGACCAGGAGATTTAGTAACTGTGGAAAGTGCAAGATCACTTGTAAAACAAATGTTCTTCAATCCTCAGAGATATGACCTGGCAGATGTTGGAAGATATAAAATCAATAAAAGGTTAAAACAGGATGTACCTGAAGATATAATCGTGTTAACAAAGGAAGATGTGTTACAGACTATCGATTATGTTAAAAAACTTGTTAATGGTGAAGGATTTACAGATGATATAGATAATCTGTCAAACAGAAGGGTAAGAGGAGTTGGAGAATTACTTTCTATTCAGGTTAAAGGTGGAATGCTGAAAATGTCAAAAATGGTAAGGGAAAAAATGACAGTTCAGGATATTACAACTTTAACACCGCAAAGCTTACTTAACACTAAACCGTTAAATGCACTGATACTTGAATTCTTTGGAAGTGGACAGTTGTCACAGTTTATGGATCAGTCAAACCCGCTTGCTGAATTGACACATAAGAGAAGAATATCTGCATTAGGACCTGGAGGACTTTCAAGAGAAAGAGCGGGATTCGAAGTGCGTGACGTTCATAACTCACATTATGGAAGAATATGTCCTATAGAAACTCCGGAAGGACCGAATATAGGATTGATAGGATCATTATCTACTTATGGAAAAGTTAACAAATATGGGTTTATAGAAACTCCATTTGTTAAAATAAAAGAAGGTAAAGCAGATTTTGAGGATATAGAATATCTTGGTGCAGACGAAGAAGAAGGAAAGTTCATCGCCCAGGCAGACACATTAATAGATGAAGACGGGAACTTCCTTACAGATGAAGTAGTATGCCGTTATGGGGAAGAAATAGTAAATATAGATAAATCAAAAGTTGATTTACTGGATGTATCTCCAAAACAGCTTGTATCTGTTTCAGCAGGATTAATACCGTTCCTTGAACATGATGATGCCAACCGTGCACTTATGGGATCAAACATGCAGCGTCAGGCAGTACCATTATTGAAGACGCAGGCTCCTTATGTAGGAACAGGACTTGAAAGAAAAGTTGCAATAGATTCAGGAGCAGTTATAACTTCAAAAGCAACAGGAAAAGTAACTTATGTTGATGCAAACAGAATAACTGTAACAGATAAAAATGGTGTAGAACATAATCATAGACTGCTTAACTTTGAAAAGTCGAACCAGTCAATGTGTCTGCATCAGAAACCAATAGTAGATTTAGATGAAAAAGTTAAAAAAGGTGATATTATAGCTGACGGACCTTCAACAGCCGGTGGAGATCTAGCACTTGGAAAAAATATCCTGCTGGCATTCATGCCTTGGGAAGGATACAATTTCGAGGATGGAATTTTAATATCAGAAAGACTTAGAAAAGATGATGTATTTACATCGTTACACATTGAAGAGTTTGATATTGAATCAAGAACAACAAAACTTGGAGATGAAGAAATAACTAGGGAAATACCTAATGTTTCTGAAGAAGCACTTAAAAATCTTGATGAAAATGGAATTATAAGAATAGGGGCACACGTTACTCCGGATGATATACTTGTAGGAAAAGTAACACCTAAAGGGGAAAGTGAACCACCTGCAGAAGAAAAACTGTTGAGGGCAATTTTCGGAGAAAAGGCTAAAGATGTAAGGGATACTTCATTAAGATTACCTCACGGGGTAAAAGGAACAGTAGTTGATGTACTTGTGTTATCCAAAGAAAATGGGGATGACCTGAAAGCAGGAGTAAATCAGCTTGTAAGAATATATATTGCAGAAAAAAGAAAAATAATGGTTGGAGATAAAATGTCAGGAAGACACGGAAATAAAGGAGTTATTTCGAGAGTGCTTCCTATTGAAGATATGCCACATTTGGAAAATGGTACTCCAATTGATATATGTCTTAATCCGCTAGGGGTTCCATCACGTATGAATATCGGACAGGTATTGGAAGTGCATTTGGGACTTGCAATTGGAGATATGGATAAATATATTGCAACACCTGTATTTGATGGAGCCAGCGAAGAAGATGTAAAAGATTTCCTTGAAGATGCCGGATACAGCAGAACAGGAAAAGTTAAGCTTATAGACGGAAGAACAGGGGAACCATTTGACAATCCTGTAACTGTAGGAAGAATGTACATGCTTAAACTTCACCATCTGGTTGAGGATAAAATGCACGCCAGAGCAATCGGACCATATTCACTTGTTACACAGCAGCCTCTTGGAGGTAAAGCGCAGTTTGGTGGACAAAGATTGGGAGAAATGGAAGTATGGGCTCTTGAAGCATACGGAGCATCAAATATACTACAGGAAATGCTTACAGTAAAATCAGATGATATAGGCGGAAGAACAAAAACATATGAAGCAATAGTAAAAGGACAGCCAATGCCTGAAGCAGATGCACCTGAATCATTCAGAGTATTGATTAAGGAATTCCAGTCTTTAGGATTAGATGTTACACTTTATGACAAGGATGAAAATCCTATAGAACTTGATAAAAATATAGATTTATAATACAGAGGTAAAATGAGTAAATGTGTGTTTATTTATTCTGATGAAGGAACAGATAAGGCAGGGATAGCTTCAATCGAAGAAAATTGCAGGAAAAGATTGAAGCTTCCTTACAGGTATATAAAGTCTGAAGATATTTTAGACGGAGTATTACAAGGAAAAAATATATTTGTAATGCCTGGAGGTGCAGATTTACCCTATTGTAAAAAGCTGAATGGCCTCGGAAATAGAAAAATAAGAAAATTTATTGAAGATGGAGGTTTTTACATAGGAATATGTGCTGGAGCTTATTATGCCTGCAGAAGAATAAATTTTAAAGGAAAAGATTATGAAGTCAGTGGAGACAGAGAACTTGGACTTTTTGAAGGGACAGCAGAAGGTTCACTGCCATTTCTGACAGATGGAAATTATTTCAGTGATGACGAAGCAGAATCTAAGGCAATGATTTCACTGAAATTCAAGGAAAAATTATCCGAGGAATGTTTTTACTATCATGGAGGTCCTGTATTTATTCCTGATTCAATAATAAATCACAGATACAGGGTAATAGCAAAGTATGAAGATAACACCCCTGCAGTAATTAAGGGAAAAGCTGGAAAAGGTAATTATCTTCTTTCAGCAGTTCATTTTGAGCTTGAAAAGGAACAGTATAGGAAGTTTGTTCTGGAAAAAGCTGATATGAAGGACAAAGACAAGGAAGAAATTATCTGCAGTCATTTCACTGAAAATTATGGAAATAGAATCTGGAATGAAATAGTAAAGATAATAAATAAACAATAAAATATAAAGTTATGAAATATGGAAATATTGAGTTTGTCAGCTTTTAAAAAGCTGAAATATATATTAAGGAGGCTCTTTCTTAATGAGTATAAGAGATTTTGACAGTATTCAAATTAAATTAGCTTCACCTGAGAAGATACTAGAATGGTCTTATGGTGAAATTACAAAGGCCGAAACAATAAACTACAGAACATTAAAACCTGAAATGGACGGATTATTCTGCGAAAAAATATTCGGACCATCAAAGGATTACGAATGTTCATGTGGAAAATATAAAAGAATGAGATACAAAGGAATGACCTGTGAAAAATGTGGAGTTGAAGTAACAACTTCCAAAGTAAGAAGAGAAAGAATGGGTCATATTAAACTTGCAACTCCAATTGCACATATATGGTATTCAAAAGGTACACCTAATAAAATGAGTTTATTATTAGGAATAAGTACTAAAGAACTTGAGTCTGTATTATATTTTTCAAGATATATAGTAACTGATCCAGGGGAAACAGAACTTGAAAAAGGACAAATTTTAACAGATAGGGAATACAAGTTACATGAAAGTCAGCATAAAAATGGATTTACTGCTAAAATGGGAGCAGAAGGAATTCTAAAACTATTGGAAGAAATTGATTTGAATGTTCTTGAAAAAGAACTTGAAAATGAAATGGATACAGTAAGTTCTTCACAGAAAAGAAAGAAAATTATTAAGAGATTAAAAATAGTAAGAGATTTAATACTGGCAGGAAACAGACCTGAATGGATGATTCTGACAGTATTACCTGTTATTCCGGCAGATTTAAGACCTATGGTTCAGCTGGATGGAGGAAGATTTGCAACTTCAGATTTAAATGATTTATATAGAAGAGTTATTAACAGAAATATAAGATTACAGAAACTTATGTCAATAAAAGCTCCTGAAATAGTAATAAAAAATGAAAAAAGAATGCTTCAGGAAGCGGTAGATGCATTAATTGATAACGGTAGAAGAGGAAAACCGGTAGTAACTCAGAATAACAGGGAACTTAAGTCGCTGTCTGATATGCTTAAAGGAAAACAGGGAAGATTTAGACAGAACCTATTGGGAAAAAGGGTAGACTATTCAGGAAGATCGGTTATCGTAGTTGGACCTAGCTTAAAAATGAACCAGTGCGGACTTCCTAAGAAAATGGCACTTGAACTATATAAACCTTTCCTTATGAGAGAACTTGTAAAGAGGGAGTTAGCTTCAAATATTAAAATTGCAAAGAAAATGGTAGAAGAAGAAGATGAAAATGTATGGGAACTAATTGAAGAAATTATAAAAAATCATCCGGTACTGTTAAACCGTGCCCCAACATTACATAGACTTTCAATACAGGCATTTGAGCCAATTCTGATAGAAGGTAAAGCAATAAGACTGCATCCGTTAGTATGTTCTGCCTTCAACGCCGATTTTGATGGTGACCAGATGGCAGTCCATCTTGTACTTTCAAATGAAGCACAGATGGAAGCTAAACTTTTAATGCTGGCAACAAATAACATTCTTGCCCCTTCAAGTGGGAAACCAATTGCAGTACCTTCACAGGATATGGTTATGGGATGTTACTATATGACTAAGGAAAAAAGAGGAGTAAAAGGTGAAGGAAAAATCTTCTCGAATAAAAATCAGTTAATCACTGCACATCAGTCTAAACAGGTTGATACACACTCACTTGTAAAAGTTAGAATTGATGGAGAATTAATAGAAACAACACCGGGAAGATTAATGTTTAATACGATGCTTCCTAAAGAAGTAAGAGATTATTCAAAAACTTTTGGTAAAGGGGAACTTGGAAAACTTATTGCCGACCTTTACAAGAAATTTGGATTTGCAAAAACTTCAGAATTAATAGATAAAATAAAGGATTTTGGATTCCATTACGGAACAATGGCCGGAATTACAGTAGGAATAGAAGATCTGGAAATTCCTGAAACTAAGAAGGCTATACTTGAAAAAGCCGAAGCTGATGTTGCTGAAATTGAACAGCAGTATAAATCAGGAGAAATAATAGATATTGAAAGATATAGAAGAACAGTTGCTATATGGTCAGAAGCAGTAGAGGAAATTACAACTGAAATGATGGATAATCTTGATGAATTTAACCCGGTATACATGATGGCGAATTCAGGAGCCAGAGGATCTATTAAACAGATGAGACAGCTTGGAGGAATGCGTGGTCTGATGTCAGATACACAGGGACGTATTATAGAGGTACCTATAAAGGCGAACTTCAGGGAAGGTCTTAACATACTGGAATTCTTCATGTCATCACATGGAGCGAGAAAAGGTCTTGCGGATACGGCACTAAGAACGGCGGATTCAGGATACCTTACTCGTAGACTAGTTGATATTTCCCATGAAGTTATAGTTAACCACGATGATTGCGGCTGTGACGGTGGAATAGTAGTTTCTGATCTTGTTGATGCAGGAAAAGTAATAGAAAAGCTTGGAGAAAGAATATACGGAAGAAACCTTGCTGAAGATCTTGTACATAATGGAGAAGTGATTGCTACTAGAAATACAATGATAACAGAAGATTTAGTAAAGAAAATCGAAGAACTTGAAATCAGGGAAGTAAAAATAAGAACTCCGTTAACATGTAAGCTTGAAAAAGGAGTATGTAAAAAATGTTATGGAGTGGATCTGTCCAACCATAAAGAAATACTTAAGGGAGAAGCGGTAGGAGTTGTTGCTGCACAGTCAATCGGAGAACCTGGTACACAGCTTACAATGCGTACATTCCATACAGGAGGAGTTGCGACAGCTGCAGAAGTTCAATCCAATTATAAGGCTGAAGTAGCAGGAAAAGTAAAACTTAAAGATATTAAAACTCTTGAAAATGATAAGGGAGTAGAAGTAGTAGTTTCCCAGACAGGAAGAATAATTATAGGAAAACATAGATATGAAGTGCCTTCAGGATCAATCCTTAAGGTAAAGGATGGGGAAAGTGTAGAAAGAGATCAGCTTTTAGTTGAATTTGATCCTTATCAGATACCTATAATTACTTCTGAAGCAGGAAAAGTAGAATTTAGAGACATCTATGTAAGGGAAAATATTGATGTTAAATATGGAGTTACAGAAAGAATAGCCATAAAACCTGTAGAAAGCAGTGATGTAAACCCTAGAATTATAATTTACAGCAAAAACAAGAAAGTTGCTGAATACAGTATTCCATATGGAGCATATCTAATGGTAAAAGAAGGGGATACAGTTAAAAAAGGTCAGATTATAACAAAAATCCTGAAAACAGGAGAAGGAAACAAGGATATTACGGGAGGTCTTCCAAGAGTACAGGAATTATTTGAAGCACGTAATCCAAAAGGAAAGGCAACTCTGACAGAAGTAGCAGGACGTGTTGTATTCTCAGATAAGAAAAGAAAAGGTATGAGACTTATAACGATTGAAGATCCTGAATCAGGAAAAATTATCAAGGAATATACAGTTCCAGTAGGAGAACACCTTGTAGTAACAAATGAAATGCTTATTGAAAAAGGTGCAAAAATTACTGACGGACCTGTATCACCACACGATATACTGAAAATAAAAGGACTTGTAGCTGCCCAGCAGTTTATACTGGAATCAGTACAGCAAGTGTATAGGGAACAAGGCGTTCCAATAAATGATAAACACATTGAAATAATCGTTAAACAGATGTTCCAGAAGGTTAAAATAAGAGAAGCAGGAGATACATTATTCCTTGAAGACGAATTAATCGACAAGAAAATAGTGGAAAGAGAAAATGCTAAATTAATCGAAAAAGGTAAAACTCCTGCAACATATGAACCTGTAATACAAGGTATAACTAAAGCCGCAGTAAATACAGAAAGCTTTATCTCAGCATCGTCATTCCAGGAAACAACAAAAGTTCTTGCAAATGCCGCTGTTGAAGGAAAAATAGATAAGCTTGAAGGATTGAAGGAAAATGTAATTATAGGTAAGAAAATACCAAGTGGAACAGGATTCAAGGATTACAAGCACATAAAAGTAACATTGAAAAATGAAGTGCTGGAAGATGAAGTTCTTGCAGAAGAAACAGCAGAAGAAATTATAGTAGTTAAAGAATAGAATATTAAGATAGGAGATGAAGGCTGAAATAATTGAGAATGTAAATTTTTCCAGCCTTTCATTCTCTAAAAAGAGGTTGACATGAGAGGAAAACTAATTATAGTATCAGGACCCAGTGGTTCAGGTAAATCAACAGTAACTAAAATTGTAAAAGACAAGCTTAATATTCCTCTTTCAATTTCTGCAACTACAAGAAATCCAAGAGACGGGGAAATTGACGGAAAAGATTATTTTTTCCTATCTAAAGAGGAATTTAAGAATAAAATTGCCAATGATGAATTTTATGAATATGCAGAAGTTCATGGAAATTATTACGGTACACTGAAAAAAACAGTAGAGGAAAATCTTGATAAAGGTCTTAATGTAATACTGGAAATTGATGTTCAGGGGGCACTTATAGCCAAGGAAAAAAAGAAGGATGCTATTTTAGTATTCTTCAGAACAAAAGATATGGACATCCTTGAAAAAAGACTGCGTGACAGAAAAACAGATTCAGAAGAAGTAATACAGACAAGACTGAAGAATGCTGAAACTGAGCTGAAGTATGAAGATAAATATAATTATACGATTATAAATGAAAATTTGGATGATTCAATACAGGAATTAATAGATATAATAGAAGGATAAGCTTTGAATTATTCCCTGAATGGAGGAAAAATGAAAAAAGAAAAAATAACTATTGATGATTTATTATCAAAAATACCTAATAAATATGAGTTGGCAATAGTTGCAGGAAAAGTAGCAAAAAAAGAGTTTATGAAGGGTAATGAAAAATTTAAGATCATGGATAATGTGTTTGAGGACATTATGAATGATGAAATTGAAATTAAAGAATAAATAAATTTTACTTAATGATATTGACTATTTAGAAATATAAAATATACTTATAGTGGGATGAAAAAATTGAGGTGATTTATGTATAAAGATGAAGAAATAGAAAAGTTTCTTGAAAATCTGGATATAGTACAGGTCATAGGGGAATATGTAACATTAAAGAAGACAGGTGCTAATTATAAAGGATTTTCACCATTTAAAGAAGAAAGAACGCCGTCTTTTGTTGTAAGTCCCACAAAAAATATATTTAAGGACTTTAGTACAGGAATAGGCGGAAATGCTATATCATTTTACATGAAGATAAATAATATCACTTTTTATGAGGCTGTAGAGGAATTGTCTGAAAAATATAACGTACCCATAAAAAAATTGAATATAAGTAAGAAAAATTTACTCCAGAATGAAAAATACTACGAAATAATGAGGGAGGCCCAAAGAATTTTCAGTGAAAATATTCTGAAATCGGAGCAGGCATTGAAATATATGGAGAATCGAGGTTTTTCTCTGGAAGAAATAAAAAAGTACGGAATAGGATTTTCATTTGACACATGGGACAGTTTACTGAATGCGCTCAAGGAAAAGGGATATTCAGAAGAGGATATGCTGGAATTAGGACTTGTTAGAAAAAATGACAGGGGAAATGTTTTTGATTATTTTAGAAACAGAATTATGTTTCCAATATATAATGAAACAATGAAGCCTGTCGGATTTGGAGGAAGGATTATTATAAACAATGATAATTCTCCAAAATATTTGAATTCGCCTGATTCTAAAATCTTTAAAAAAGGAAACGAACTATTCGGTTTATACAACAGAGGGGAAAATATAAAGAAAAAAGGACTAGCCATATTGATGGAAGGATATTTGGATGTGCTTTCTGCCCATAAAAATAACTTTCCCAATGCAGTGGCCAGTTTGGGAACGGCTTTTACTGAAGGACAGGCAAAACTTCTGAAAAAGTATACGAATAACATAATAATAGCCTATGATAATGACAGTGCCGGTAAGGAGGCAGTATTAAAAGCTGCAGATATACTGAAAAAAGATGATTTCAATATACGATGTCTGTCAATTGAAGGAGAAGTAAAGGATCCTGATGAATATTTAAGAAAATATGGCAGAAAAAAATTTTTAGAAATATTGAAAACTTCAAAGGGAATTTTTGATTATCTCTTTGATGAATATTCTAAAGAACTGAATTTGAATGAAATAACCGGAAAAAGGAAAATGATTGAAAAGTTCAGAAGTTTTTTTGCCAATGTAACAAACAATACAGAAAAAAATCTGTATATAAGTAAACTTTCTGTGGAACTGGGGATAGATAAGGAAGTTCTTGTAGGAGAGTTTGGCAGCTTTTCCAATATTAAAGGAAAGTATAGAAAGAATTTCAGAAAAGAAGAAAAAGTTGTAAGTAAAGCAAAAAAAGATGAATTTTATAATTCCCTTGAAATAGAAACTCTGAAGTTTCTGTTAAAATATAAAAATAACCTTTCTTCAGAAAAACAGGAGCATTGCGAAAAGTTTTATGACAAGGTGTTCGAAAATGTCATTTACAGGGATATAATGGAAAAACTGAAGACAGTCAACTTCGAAATGGACAAACTGGATACTCTGGCACTGGAGGAAGAAGAGAGGGAATTAATAACGACTATGAAGTTAAGAGCAGAAGCAGATATCGAAAATGAAGGAAGACATTATAAAGATATTTTTGTAGGATGGTTTTTAAGAGAAATTGATCATATGCGTGAAGTTATTGACAGAAAAAATGAGATGTATGTAGTTTTGAGACGGTTGGAATCCGAATTGAAAATAATTCATAACATTGAAGAAATAGAAAAAATGTATAAAGAATTTAAGTTGATAAGGAGATCAGATTATGTCTGAGAAAAATGAAAACCTAAGAAGCAATCTTGCTAATTTTATAAAAAAAGCTAAAGAAGATAAAATTGTCAGCTACGAAGAAATTAATTCAATTCTATCAGATGATTTTTCTGTTGAAAAAACAGAAAAATTAATAAAAAAATTGATAGATGTCGGAGTTCAAATAGTAGATACATTAAAAGATAAGCAGGATTTAATAGAAAGTGCAGAACTGCTTGAAGAAATGGAAAATGGAGAAATCGATGTCTCTGAAATGGATATTGATGATGAATTTGTTGAAAGTGAAATAGATGAATCAGAAGTAGATAAACTTCTTCAGACAGATTTGTTAAAAATGGCAGAAAGCATGGATGTAGATGAACCTATTAAAATGTATTTGAGGGAAATAGGTCAGATACCTCTGCTTAGTTATGATGAAGAAATAGAGTATGCACAGAGGGTTCTTAAAGGTGACGAGGAAGCAAAACAGAAACTGATAGAGTCAAATTTAAGGCTGGTAGTAAGTATAGCCAAGAAACATACAAATAGAGGGTTGAAAATGCTGGATTTAATTCAGGAAGGTAATATGGGATTAATGAAAGCTGTGGAAAAATTTGAATATGAAAAAGGATTTAAATTTTCTACGTATGCCACATGGTGGATAAGACAGGCTATAACACGTGCAATAGCCGATCAGGGAAGAACTATAAGAATACCGGTACACATGATAGAAACTATAAATAAGATAAAGAAAGAAAGCAGAATCATACTTCAGGAAACAGGTAAGGAACCTACTGCCGAAGAGTTGGCAAAAAAACTTGAAATACCAGTGGATAAAGTGAAAAATATACTGGAAATGAACCAGGATCCCATTTCACTGGAAACTCCTGTTGGAAGTGAAGAAGATAGTGAACTTGGAGATTTTGTTGAAGATGACAAGTTTGCAAATCCTTATGATGCTACAACAAGAGTACTGCTGAAGGAACAGCTTGATGAAGTGTTGAAGACTCTTAATGAAAGAGAAGAAATGGTTCTGAGGTATAGATATGGTCTTGATGACGGTTCACAAAAAACACTTGAAGAAGTTGGAAAAATTTTCAATGTAACAAGGGAACGTATCAGACAGATAGAAGTTAAAGCGTTGAGAAAATTAAGACATCCAAGCAGAAGAAAAAAATTGGAAGACTACAGGAGCTAAGTAATAACTGGCTCCTTTAATAATAAATAGATAAAAAAATAAGGGGAAAAAAATGATTGAAAGAATAGTGGAAGACGTAAGAAAAAATGGAAGTTTCAGTTTTGAAAAGATAATTGAGAATAATAATCTTTCTGATGATGAGTTTTTCGAATTCTTAAAGTTTGTTTATCAGGATAATATTCCAGAAGTCAGAACATCTGTTGATGGTAAAGATTTTATTGTTCTGGAAGATGAAAATTACTATGTTGAAGAAAAGGAAACAATAAAAGCCTATCTTGAAAATGTGAAGGAAAAAAATGAAGAAATGGCAGAAATCAATGAAAAAACTGTAATTACAGATGAAAATAGGACTGAAATGGTAGAGAAATATTTGAAAATTGCAGTGAGGGAAAGTCTGCTTTATTCTAAATATGGTTTTTCATTCTTAGATATGGTGCAGGAAGCAACTTTGGGAGTAATAACAGCTTTAAATTATTATGAAAAAATATTATTGATGACTGAAGAAATGGAATTTTTCATTAAAAATTTTGCAGTAAAGTACATACTTGAATTTCAGAAGGATCTTTTAAAGGATATAAAGGCTTCAGAGCTTTCCTATATTTTATATCTTAAAGTTAAGGTAGACAAGGAATTAGGTCATACAGTGGATGAAATAAGTAAACGTATGAATGTAACTAAGGAATATATTGAAAAGCTGGAAAAATTATTTGATAATGTGGAACTGGATGAGATGCTGGAAAGCAGTCAGATACTTGAAAAAGCAAATAAAATAACACAGATGTACATACTGGAAAATATTCCTAAAAAACTGAGCTATATTGATGAAAGAATTTTAGTCATGTCTTATGGTCTTGATGATAAAATTTATTCAGAAAATGAAATTGCGAAGTCACTTAACATAGCAAAGCATAATGTAAATATACTGAAGGAAAAGGCACTGAATAAACTGTCAATAGACCTTTTGAAAAATGAATTTATGAAGAACAGTGAAGAAACAGATTATACAGTGAATTAATGAAAATAATAAAAAAGGAAGGAAGGTTTATAGATAAATATACAGAAATATTTATCTTACAGGAAAAATGCAGGTAAAAGATATAGTAGGAGAATTACATACAATTTATAATCCAAAACTGGCAGAAGACTGGGATAACGTAGGACTTCTTGTAGGAAATGAAAATTCAGAAGTGAATACAGTACTTTTGTGCCTTGATATCACTGAAGAAGTTGTAGACAGGGCAGTAAAAGAAAATGTAGATTTAATAATTTCACACCATCCTTTCATATTTAGCGGATTAAAAAGAATTACGAGTGAAACTGTACATGGCAGAAAAATTCTGAAGATTATTGAAAATAAAATAGCAGTATATTCAGGGCATACAAATGTAGACTTTGGAATAAATGGTTTAAATGATTATATATTTTATAAGCTTGATTTAAATGGAAAATTGGAAATATATAACGAATTTGAATGTGAAGGATATAATTACATAAAACATAAAAATGAGAATATAAAAGGTGGAAGTGTCAGAATAAAAACCCTTAATCATGAAATGGAATTATCAGATTTGATTAGGGTAATAAAAGAAAAGCTTGGCCTTGAATTTGTAAGATATGTTGGAGAAAATAGAAAAATCCGTAAAATAGGACTTGTTACAGGTGGTGGAAGTTCTTTTATGCATAGTGTAAAAGAAAAGATAGATGTTTTTTTAACGGGAGACTTAAGATATCATGAATCTCTTGACACGTTGGAAGAAGGTGGAATATTAATAGATATAGGACATTATGAAAGCGAGTATCTGTTTGCTGAATTAATGGAACTTCAAGTTTCACAATTTTTCAAAGGTAAAATAATAAAACATTTTGGAGAACCTGTCTTTAAGCTAGGGTAGAATTATAAGACTGGAAATAATAGGGGTCTGATTACAGACAATATAAAATAAAGAGATAACTAATTGAAAAAAAAAATTCTAAAGATATAATATACATAATAAACTACAAAAAAGAGGTAAGGTTATGACAAAGAAAAAGATTTTAATTTTATTGGGAGTTATAGTTTTAACTGTAAATTCATGTGTAGCAGTAGCGGCGGCAGGAGTAGGGGCCGGAGTTGGATATTACTGCGGTACAACATCGAGATGTACAGGAAAATAAAAATATGTTATAATAAAGAACAAAAGGTTTCGGAGTCAATCGCCTGAATATTTCAGGAGGAAAGTCCGGACTTCGCAGGGCAAGGGAGACAGCTAATGGCTGTTGGAAGAAATTCTAAGGAAAGTGCCACAGAAAATATACCGCCTGAAATTCAGGTAAGGGTGAAATGGTAGTGTAAGAGACTACCGGTGATTTAAGAAATTAAGTCAGCCGGGTAAACCCCTCCCGAAGCAAGAATAAGTAGAAAGTGGTTAAGAGGCTGCCCGTCTTCACTTAATGGGTAATTCGCTAAAACCGGCAGGTAACTGCCTGTTTAGATAAATGATTGGCAAATACAGAATCCGGCTTATGCCGAGACCTTTTAAAAAACTGTAAAAAAATGTAAAGAACTTATAGAAAAAATAAAGTATTTATTTATAGAAAGAGTGTTTTTTAGCACTCTTCTTTTAATATTAAAAAAATATTTAGTAGAAAAAAATATTTAAAAATGTTACAATTATAATAAATAAACTGAATTAAGAGGCGAATATGGAAAATAAAATGGAAGTTTTAAAAAATAGTAGCCAGGAAGAAATAGTAAATCAAATAAATAGGGTAAAAATTATAAAAAAGGAATATTTGGAAGAAGATAAGCTTATTCATTTTTATGATTATATGAAATTAAATAAAATAGAAGAAACAGAAGATACTGAAAAGGCAGATTTAATTATTTCATTTGGAGGAGACGGGACATTACTTGTTGCAGCAAAGGAAACTTTAAAGAAGGATATTCCTGTAATGGCTGTAAATATGGGAACATTAGGATATTTAGCAGATATTTCTCCTAAGGATGTTGTTGAGATGCTGGAGAAGTACAGAAGAAATGAATGTATTGTAGATAAAAGAACATTCCTTAAGGTAAAATACAATGAGAAAGAGTACCACGCCTTAAATGACCTTGTTATAAGCAAGGGAGGGATAGCTTCCCAGATGATTAGTGTGGAAGTTTATGCTGATGGGACATTTGTAAATAAGTACAGGGCTGACGGAATAATTATAGCCACTCCTACCGGATCTACTGCATATTCACTTTCGGCAGGTGGTTCAATAGTTCATCCTAACTTAAGGGCTTTAAGTATAACTCCGTTATCGCCTCAGAGTCTTACAGCGAGGCCTATTATAATAGATGGTAATGAAGTGCTGAGTTTTAAAGTTTTTTCAAGGGATAATGACACCCACTTGAATATTGACGGAAGGATAAATTTCCGGATAAAACAGGAGGATGAAATTTCAGCAGTAATGTCAAATAGAAAAGTAAAAATAATAAGAAGCGGGAAAAGTGACTATTACGGTATATTAAGGGAAAAACTCAGATGGGGAGAATCGTCGGTAAAATAAAAAATAAGGGGAAATAAACAGAAAAGGTGAGAGGAAAATAAAATGCTGAGAGAATTAAGATTAAATAATTTGGCAATAATAAAAAATTTGGATTTGGAATTTAATGAAGGACTGATTTCACTGACAGGAGAAACGGGAGCAGGAAAGTCCATTATACTGGATGGAATTTCACTCCTTATCGGGGAAAGGTCTAATCTTGAAATGATAAGAACAGGTGAGGAAAGCCTTTTTGCAGAAGGAGTTTTTGATTTAAGTGAAGTTCAGAAGGAAAAGCTCAATAAACTTGGTTTTGAAATAGAAGATGACGAACTGATTATTTCAAGATATTTTTATAGAAATTCAAAATCAAAAATAACAGTTAATGGAATGAGAATGACAGTATCAAAGTTAAAGGAGCTTATGAGAAATGTACTGGATCTTGTAGGTCAGCATGAACATCAGTACCTTTTAAATAAAAACTATCATTTAGGGCTGCTGGATAGGTTTCTGGATAAAAATGGACAGGAACTTGCAAAGGAAATAAGAAACAACGTTTCATCCTTAAAAATGATAAATAAAAAAATAGAGGAAATAGAAACTGAAAAGTTCAGAATAATGGAAAAAAAGGATATTCTGGAGTTTCAGTCTAATGAGATAGCAAGTTTAGGCCTTAAGGAGAACGAAGATAACGAACTTGAAGAAGAATATAAAATTCTTTTTAACGCAGGAAAAATTAGTGAAAAACTTGAAAATTCAATTCAGAGATTAAAAGAAGGGGAATATTCAGTTATAAATTCACTTGGAAAAATAAAGAAAAATCTTGAACAACTTTCAGATATATCAGAAACATATTCAGAGCTGAAGGAAAAAATTGAAAATATTATTTATGAAGTGGATGACATAGGATATTCTCTTGAAGATATGGTTGAAAATGTGGAAAGTGATGATGTCAGGCTTGAAAAGGTAATAAGCAGAATAGATGAAATAAACAAGCTGAAGCTGAAGTATGGCTCGACGATAGAGGAAATACTTGCATTCAGGGAAGAAAATGAAAAAAAGCTCTCCCTCATAAAGTTTGAAAATAATGAACTGGTAGATTTAAAAAAGGAAAAGGAAGAAAAGGCAAAAATTTATTTTGAAAATAGCCGGAAACTACGTGAAATAAGAAAAAAAGTTGCAGAAAATCTTGAAAAGACAATCAATGTTCAGTTGAAGGACTTGAATATGGCAAATTCCAAGTTTAAAGTTGCCTTCTCAGAAAAAACTGTAATTTCTTCAAAAGGTATGGATGATGTGGAATTTATGATGGTTACCAATCTTGGTGAAAATTATAAACCACTTGCAAAAATTGCATCCGGTGGGGAAATTTCAAGAATTATGCTTGCATTGAAAACAGTATTTTCATCTGTTGACAATATTTCTGTACTTATATTTGATGAAATAGATACTGGAATTTCAGGGGAAACAGTAAGAAAAGTTGCAGAAAAGCTGAAGGAACTTTCTGGAACAGTTCAAGTTATATGTGTTACACATTCTCCTCAAATTGCAGGAAAATCAAATCAGCAGTTTTTCATAAAAAAGGAAATTGAAAACAATGTAACTGAAACAAAGGTAAGAGAACTGAATACAGATGAAAGAATAAGGGAAATAGCAAGAATAATTTCAGGAGATAACATAACTGAAACATCAATAGAACATGTGAAGGAAATTATGAAATTATAAAAACAGGAGTTATTGAAAATAAATGAATAGGGATGAAGAGAAAATAACTTTAAAAAATGTAAAAATAAAAGAAACGGGAATTGATAGGGAAAATAACCTGTATATTAAGGAATTCCTTTCTTATCTTGCTTTTGAAAAGGGAAATTCCAGTAATACCATTGCAGGATATGAAAGAGATTTGAGAATATTTTCCGAATATGTAAATAAAAATCTGACAGAAGTTACAGAAGAGGATATTTACGAATACATCAGGGAAATAAACGATAAATTGAAGAAAAATTCTGTATTGAGGAAAGTTGCAACAATTAGAAATTTTTATAAATTCTGTTATCTTAATAAAATTGTTAAGGAAGATCCCACAGGTATGATAAAATCCATGAAAAGGGAAAAACGTCTACCGGAGGTTCTTTCGCTTGAAGAAGTTAAGAAAATAATAGATAACTGTAAGCATACACCTGGTGGAATGAGGGACAGGCTTATTATTAAATTTTTAATAGCAACAGGAGCAAGAATTTCTGAAATTTTAAACTTAAAAATCAGTGATGTGGAAAACCAGAACTATGAATTTATAAAAGTTCTTGGGAAAGGTTCGAAATACCGGGTTATACCAATTTATGACAGTCTGGAAAAGGAAATAAAGGAGTTTATAAATGATTACAGGCCTGAACTGAAAGGGGCATCTGAAACATTTAATTTATTTCCTGGAACAAGACGTGAGAATTTTTGGAAAAGATTGAAGGTTATTGCAAAAAATGCAGGAATTGAAAAAAATATTTATCCACATATATTCAGGCATTCGTTAGCAACGGTACTTTTAAGTAACGGGGCAGATATAAGAATAGTGCAGGAAATACTTGGTCATTCTAATATAAGTACTACAGAAATATATACTCATGTGGAAAAATCAAAGCTGAAAAATATTTATAATAATATAAAATTGGGAGATGAATAAACACATAATAAAAATCTTACTAAATAAATCAAAGTTAATAATTATAGAAAAATAAATCAGGAGGAAAAATGTACTTTAAAAAAACCGAAAATGCAAGTGAAGGTAAAGATAGGCTCGTTTTACTTATAAGTACAATCATAGGATATTTTGCTGTTTTTACATTAAAAAAAGCAGATGTCATTAATTCATATATAGGAGCGATTGTATTAATTTTCCTATATATGTATCTGGATTTTAATATAACTAATATATTTTTTACGAGTAAAAGAACGACTTTTAAAATATATATATTTATGGTACTTGAAATAATGCATTTTTTCATGATGGCTTTTACCTTAAAAAATATTTTTGTATATTTTGTTGGATTGGGGATTTTAACATATTTAATAACAATAGATGAAGGAAAAGTTGAACTTAAGAAAATATACCAGTTTGTAGGGCTATATACATTAATAAAAGTGATTTTTGTATTAACATGGATAGTTTTTTAAAATTACCTATTTAAAAATATTCAAATTTATGATAAAATCTCTTTTGTGAATGGAGACAAAAATGGATAATAAAGATAATAAAAAAGTAAATGTAGATGTAATGAAAAACATAGAAAAAATAAAAGATAGGGCGTTGGCAACTACAATTGAAAGAAACAGTTTTTTAGGGGAATATAAAGAAAGAGTACTTGCGGCACTTACCTTTGATGAAATAGAAGAAAAAGGAACATATAACGAGATAGAAAAAGCACTTGAAGATAAAGAGGCAAAAAAAATGATAGTATCTAGGGAAGCAGATTTTAAGTGTATAAAAAAATATCTTGATATGGCAAAAAGTAAACATGTATCATGTAAAATGATAGATAATCTTTTAAATACAGGTGAAGTATGTCTAGTAGTGGCTTCAGATGATGCATTGAGCCACCCGGTAGAAAATCCGATTGTAGAATCAAAACTTGAAAAAATAAGGGAGAAAAATTTACCGGATATATATTATAAGGCAATGGGAAATAAAATATGCAAATTCCATTCAGATATAATAGAGAAGGAAATACCCGAATATATAAATTATTATGGAAAAATAGAATTTATGGACAGTCTCTTCGGAACAAAATGTCCTATATGTCAAAAATTAGGAGGAAAAAAACGTGGTTGATGGATTTAAAATTAAAGGAAAAACACCTTTGAATGGAGTAATAAGAGTAAGTGGAGCTAAAAATGCGGCTCTTCCAATAATAATAGCAACATTAGTTTCAAAAGGGGAATATACATTAAAAAATGTGCCCAACCTTAGAGATATAAGAATATTAATGAAACTTCTTGAAGATTTAGGAATGGAAACTCAGAAACTGGATGACTCTACGTATAAAATAGTAAATAATGGATTTAAAAGAAATGAAGCAAGTTATGAAATAGTTAAACAAATGAGGGCTTCTTTTCTTGTAATGGGTCCTATGATTGCAAATCTTGAAGAATCAGTTGTTTCACTTCCTGGAGGATGTGCAATAGGTTCAAGACCGGTAGATTTACATATAAAGGGATTTGAAGCTTTAGGAGCTGAAATAACAAGAGTTCACGGATATATCCATGCAAAATCTGATAAACTTAAAGGTGCTGAGATACCTTTAGGATTCCCAAGTGTAGGAGCTACACAGAACCTAATGATGGCGGCAGTTAAAATTCCTGGAAAAACTGTTATTTCAAATGCGGCAAGAGAACCTGAAATTGTAGATTTAGGAAATTTCCTGAATAAAATGGGTGCAAAAATAACAGGACTTGGAACACCTAATATTGAAATAGAAGGTGTTGAAGAATTACATGGAGTAGAGTATTCAATAATGCCTGATAGAATTGAAGCGGGAACTTATGTAATAGCTTCGTTGATTACTGAAGGGGATTTAAAAATAGAAAATGCAAATTTAGATGATTTAGGAGTATTCAAATCAGAGCTGGAATCAATGGGAGTAAAATTTGAACAGGAAGGAAATATTCTATCAGTAATAGGAAACCTTAAAGAATTGAAACCTTCAAAAATAAGAACAATGCCTCATCCAGGTTTCCCAACAGATATGCAGCCTCAGATGATGCTTCTTCAGACACTTGTAAATGGTTCAAGTTCAATGGAGGAAACTGTATTTGAAAATAGATTTATGCATGTACCTGAATTTAACAGAATGGGAGCAGACATAATAATAAGACATGGAGTTGCCATGATAAATGGTGGATTACCGTTAACAGGTGCAGAAGTTATGTCTTCAGACTTGAGGGCAGGAGCAGCACTGGTATTGGCAGGACTTGCAGCTGATGGAGAAACAACTCTTAATAGAGTATATCACATAGACCGTGGATACGATAAGCTTGAAGAAAAACTTAATGGTGTAGGTGCTGACATAAGAAGAGTTAAGTTGGATATTTAGTGAAAAAGTAATAGTTTATACAATAAGAAAAAGCCCTAATTATACTGGCCTTATGGTTTAGTATATTTTGGGCTTTTTGTTTATAATCAAGTTAACTCATTTATTTTTGAGGAGTATAAAAATTAAGAAAATCATTATCTTTAATTTTTTCACCTAAAGTATCTTTAAGTTCAGGATTATTAAGATTATATACATAGACATAAGCTTTGTCAGCTTTTTTATAATCACTGTCATATATATCAAGAAGAAGTCTGTCATAATGATTTTTTTCAACATTTTCTCCATAATATCCTTCCATTTCATCCATATCCTTAAATACTTTATCTAAATCTGAAGACTTGTCAGAAAGTTCATATAGCTCTCCTATTGTAAAATCTTCAGGTTTTCCTTCTAAATTCTGATCAGATAAAATTAAGGCAGGATATTTTTGATTTGTAAGAGTAAAATTATTTCCTTTTACATAAAATAATCCCTTATATTCAGCAATTCCTTCAAGATAATGATGATTAAAACATCCCTTTCTTAAAGAACCGTATACAAACAATTTTGTCATTTTATTCTCCCAGTTTATAATGTAAAGTCAGTATGTTAGAAACTAACATACTGTTCCTCCAACTTCCTTAATATCTTCATCATTTTTAACAATTGCTTCAATAGCGGCAGTAAGTCCTTTCACTATTGTGCTTAATTCCATTGAAGGTGTGTTTCTTTTATCCACAACCTGTTCAGGTAAGAATGGAATGTGAATAAATCCTGATTTTTTACCTTTATATTTTTTTTCAATAAGATACAGAACACCATATAAAACATGGTTACATACAAAAGTTCCGGCAGTGTAGGAAACAGAAGCAGGAATATTGTTTTTCTGTACATTTTGAACCATAGCCTTTACAGGCAGTTTAACTAAATAAGCATTTTCTCCATCAGGAAAAATAGGTTCATCTATAGTCTGATTTCCTTCATTGTCAGGAATACGGAAGTCATCAAGATTGATTCCGACACGTTCGATTGAAATATCAAATCTTCCTCCTGCCTGACCAATTGAAAGAATAACATCAGGATTATGTTCATTTATAGCTTCTTCTATTTTTTCCAGAGATTTTTTTCTAACTGTAGGTATTTCCAGTTTGATAATTTCTGCCCCTGCAATATTATCAGGAAGTCTTTTTACTGATTCAATAGCAGGATTTATAGGTTCCCCTCCAAAAGGATCAAAACCTGTAACAAGTATTTTCATAATATTTCCTTTCTTGGCTACAGTTATGCTTTAAATAACAGTATCATAAGTATAATGTGTATAACCAGCATTGTAAGTCCCATAGGTAACTGGGTTTTAATAATTCTGTTTTTATCCTTAATTTCAAGGATGGAAGCAGGAACAATATTGAAGTTTGCAGCCATAGGAGTCATAAGAGTTCCACAGTAACCTGCAGTCATTCCTAATGCACCGATAGCGGCAGGATTTCCTCCATGTTTTAATATGAACGGAACTCCAATACCAACAGTTATTACTGAGAATGCCGCAAATGCATTTCCCATAATCATAGTAAATAATGCCATACCAATTGCATAAATAATAATTCCTACAACAATGTTACCTGAAGGCACTACTGATGAAATGCTTTGAGCGATTACCTTTCCAACTCCGGCTTTTGTAAAGACAGCCCCTAGAGCCGCAAGAAGCTGAGGTAAAAGAGCAGTTGCTCCAATTTGCATTAATAATCTTGAAGTATCTTCAGATGTTTCGCTGAACTTAGGTTTTATAATAAGTGAAGCCACAAGAAGTGCTATTAATGCTCCTCCACCTATACCAACTGCTGATGGAATAGTAACTTTTCCAATTTTAAATTGTAATATAAGGAAAGCTGAAATTCCAATTAATGCAGCAGGAATAAATATTTTATTTTTAAATTTTTCACTTTGAGCTACTTTAAATTCGTGTGCAACTTCCTTAAATGTACCTACCTGTAACTGATTTGTTACGGTAATTAATCCTAAAACTACAAGTAGTCCACCTGTAACCGCATATGGGATAGTTTTTCCAAGAATAAATATAACCCCTAAAATAAACCAGAATAAAAATGTTCCGATTTTTGCTTTTTCATTTTTTAGTCCCCTTATTGCCACGCTAATGCTGACAAGTCCACAAAGGATATAAATAATTTCTGTTAAATTTGTAAAAAAAGCTTTTAAGTCCATTATTTATTACCTCCTTTATTTGACATGATTTTTTTGTCGTAGATATATGCCTGAGCAATAGTAAGTATTATGGCAACAATTCCCATTGGAATTGAAAATAACGAAAGATCCTTAAGCGAAACATTATATCCACTTTCCTGTAGAGTTCCCTGAATTAGAAGCAGTCCAGATGCTCCTATAAAAATATTCTGAGCAAAGAAGTTACCGTAGTTTTCAATAGCGGCACTTAGACTTTTCAGATCTTCAGTTTCTTTTTCAGTTAACTCATTCTGCTTGTGAGATTTTGCAGCAGCTTCAGCCATTGGGAAAATAAGAGGTCTGATAAACTGTATGTGTCCACCTATTCTGATTGACAAGGCACTGGCAACAGAACGGATAATCATGTAAAGTCCTAAAATTTTACCTGCAGTGGCATTTTTAAGATTCCCGATTAATGTTGCACTTCTTTCCCTTAACCCGTATCTTTCAAGCACTGCAATAACTGGAAGGCTGATTAGGAAAATAGACATAAGTCTGTTGTCCACAAAAGCTTTACCAATAATTTCAAGGATACTTAAAATATCCATTTTTGCTGCAAGTCCTGTAGCAATCCCGGCGGTAAGAACAACAGCAAGAACGTCCAGTTTCAGAGAGAAACCAACAACGATAATGACGATACCGATTAGTATCATAAAATTCATAAATATTCCTCCTTAATTTAGAATTTATATTATATATTTTACACTTAAAATATCATAAATGCAATAGATAGAATAAAAATTTTAAAAAAATTTGAAACTTTATTTTCTATCTTTTAAAAATATTCAATGATTTCTTGTTATTATCGGTTCTTTTTAAAATTTCTTCAAGTTTTTCATCCAATTGTGATACTCTGTCTTCTATAGTTTCAAGTTTTGATTTGTTTTCAGATACAGATAGAAGTTTTTCATCAAAATGATTTTTTATATTTTCATAATATTCATCATCAGAAGAAAAATATTTTTCCAGTCTATTTTCAAGATTGTCAATTTTAGTTTCAATATTTTGAATTCTTTCAGAAATATCTTCTGAAAAGTGTTGAAATTTCTGAGATAAAATTTCATTAGATTTATTTATATCCATTCTGAAGTCAATAAGAGCCTTTTCTATTGAGGAAAGACGTTTACGTAGAAAACCGTAATCAAAATTTTTCAGTATTTCATTGGAACTTTTTATTAATTCCAGATATTCCGCTATTTCACTGAAATCAAATTTTTCAGATTTTGATTTAGAAGCTTTCTGACTATTTGAAAATTCTTTTACAATGTAAATTTTATTTCCTTCCTTTACAGTTTTTAGAAGTCCCTTTTCTATACGGTTGTAAATAGTCTGTCTTGATACATTATGACTCTTCATATATTCCTTTATTGACACTTTCAATACAATCACCTCTTGTTTAGTATTATATATAAAAATCCAGGGATAGTAAAGAAAATTTTTGAAAAAACTGTATAAATTTGATTGACAATGGAAGTCAAAAAAGGTAGAATTTAAGCAATAAAATGAAAAGGTGAATAAATTTGAAGATAGAAAAGATAAATGAAAATGACTATGAGAGAATATTTCTAACAAGTGATATACATGGTCATTATTTAATGTTTAAGGATCTGCTGGATAAAATAAAGCTTACAAAGAAGGATTTGCTTATTATATTGGGGGATTCGTGTGACAGGGGATTCAAGACATATGAACTGTATAAAAAATACTATGATTTAGAAAAAGAAGGGTATAATATAAAGCATCTGAGGGGAAATCATGAGGATATGCTTATAAAGGCAATGGAATCAGGAGATAATGAACACTGGTACCGTAATGGTGGGGAGAAAACTCAGAAATCCTTTTACAATAATTCAGAAAGTAAAGATACATTAACTTTTGAAGAATGGCTGGAACATGAAGGGATAAAAAGTGTAAAATGGTTTGTAGAATGGCTTGACAGAATTCCCATAATGATTTCAGGCAAGAAAAACTTATTTGTCCATGCGGCATTTGACACTACTAAAAGTGAAGATGAGCAGGAACATAGATTTCTTATATGGGACAGAAATGACTTCTGGACGAATAACAAGACAGGAAAGGCGATATATTTCGGTCATACTCCCAGCAAGGACGGTAAGATAAGACATTATGTAAATGATGTACACTGTATTGATACAGGATCATATAAAAATGGAATTATAGCCTGTGTGGAACTTAAAACAGCAAAAGAAATATATATTAAGGATAAGGAAAATAAAAAAGCTAAAGGAAAGGAAAATTCTGAAGACTAATGAGAGATAACATTTACGTTGGACTTGTACACTATCCTGTTTATAACAGAAATAGTGATGTTGTGGCGACATCTGTCACAAACTTTGATATTCATGATATATCAAGAACATGCAGAACATATGATATAAAAAAATATTTTATAATAACTCCTGTGGATGCCCAGCAGGAACTTACAAACAGAATAATTAACTATTGGACTGAAGGGGACGGGATAGAATTTAATAAAAACAGGAAGGAAGCCTTTGAAAATACAGATTTATCAGATTCAGTGGAATCAGCAGTAGCTGCAATAGCTGAAATTGAAGGAAAAACTCCTAAAGTAATAACAACGTCAGCTAAAATATTTCCAAATACAGTGTCATATGATGCTCTTGGAAAAGAAATGGTAGAGGATGAAACTCCTTATCTTATACTGTTTGGTACAGGTTGGGGACTGACAAATGACATAATGGATATGTCGTATAAAATTCTGGAACCGGTGAGAGGAAAAACAAAATATAACCACCTATCTGTAAGAAGTGCTGTGTCAATAATACTTGATAGACTTTTAGGAGAAAATTAGAAGGAAAACTTAGTGGAAAATATTAAATAAAGAACTGTTATTTAAAAACTAATCAGAAAAATTATGACAGCAGAAGGGAGAATTTTAAAAATAATGGAAATTAAAGGAAATGGATTAGTAGGGCTTGTTGTAGTGAGTCATAGCAATAAATTGGCAGAGGAAGTTATCAATTTTGCAAAATTGCTGCAGCAGGAGGATTTTAAAATTGAAAATGGAGGAAATATAAATCAGAAAGTCTATGGAGCAACTGTGGACACAATAAAAGATGCTATAAGAAGAGCAGATGAAGGTCAAGGAGTTTTAGTATTTGTAGATATGGGAAGCTCTATATTTAATGCGGCAAAGGCAGTAGAAGATATTAAAGAGGAAGTTAAAGTTGAAATTGCAGATGCACCTTTAGTTGAAGGAATTATATCTGCTGTTGCCGCCAACTTTGATGAAATGTCTCTTTCTGAGCTAAAAGAAATAGCTGAAGGAAGCAGAAATTTCAAAAAAATAAAAAAATAGAAAAGGAATAGGAATGGAAAATTTAATAAATATAGGAACAATTATAGGAACTCACCACTTACTTGGAAGTGTAAAAATGAATTCAATTTTTGCAGAAACTGAGTTAATTATAGGTGAAAGAGTTCTGCTTGAAAAAGAAGATAAAAGGAAACTTCTTACAATAAAAAATATTAAAAGGCTGAATGACAAGAAACTGATTGTAGACTTTGAAGAAATTGGGAATATTGATCAGGCAAAGGAATTGAACGGATTTCAAATGAAAATAAGAAGAGATTTGCTGCCTGAAAAAAATGAGGACGAGTTTTACATAAAGGATCTTCTTGGAGTTGAAGTTTTTTCTGATAATGAAAAAATAGGTGAAATTACTGATGTAATGGAAACTGCAGCCCATGATATACTTATAATCGAAGATATTGTGAGCAAAAAGGAAATAATGGTGCCTTTAGTAGATGAATTTGTGAAAAAGATTGATTTTAAAAATAACAGGATAGAAGTAGAATTAATAGAAGGAATGAGAGAATAAATGAAATTTACTGTTTTAACTTTATTTCCAGAACTGTTTGAGCTATATTTGTCACAGACAATTATCCAGAGGGCAGTTGATGCGGAAATAACAGATTACAATATTGTAAATATAAGAGATTATAGCGGAAATAAGCATAGCCAGATGGATGACATTCCGTTTGGTGGAGGAGCAGGAATGGTTTTAAAACCTGAAGCCTACTGGAATTTTTTTAAGGAAAAATACAGTGACGGGGAAAAGCCATATACAGTATTTGTTTCTCCACAGGGAAAAAGGCTTGATCACCAGAAGGTAACAGAACTTGCTGAAAAAAAAGAAATAGTACTGATTTCGGGAAGATATGAAGGTCTTGATCAGCGGGTTATTGACAAGTTTGTCGATGAAGAAATATCAATAGGAGATTATGTTCTCAGCAGTGGTGATTTGCCTTCCCTTGTACTTATGGATTCGGTAACAAGGATAAAAGAAGGAGTTATAAAAAAGGAGTCCTTTGAAACAGACTCATTCTATAATGGACTTTTAGGATTTCCTCAGTATACGCGTCCGTCTGAAATTGAGGGATATGAAGTTCCTGAGGTATTAAGAAGTGGGAACCACGCAAAAATAGATGAGTATAGACTATTGAAATCCATTGAGAAGACTACTGAAAATAGACCGGATTTAATGGAGAAAAAACTTTCTGAAGATGAAGAATTTAAAAAAATGTATATTAAATTAATGAAGAAAAAGAATAAATAATACAATGATATTAAGTAGTGAAACTTTTCTAGGAAAATTACAGAAAGATTAACAGGAGGAATAAAAATGATTTATCAGCTTGGAGATAGAAAGCCTGAAATTACAGGTGAAGTTTTTATTGCAGAAAGTGCAGATATAATAGGTGATGTAGAACTTCATGACGGTGTAAATGTATGGTTTGGTGCAGTTATAAGAGGAGATGTGGAGAAAATAACAATAGGTAAAAACAGCAATGTACAGGATAATGCTACTGTACATACAGATTTTGGACTTCCATGTATAGTTGGAGAAAATGTGACGGTAGGTCATAATGCCATACTCCATAGCTGTGAAATAGGAGATAATGTCATTGTTGGAATGGGAAGTACAATCTTAAATGGAGCAAAAATAGCACCTAACTGCATGATAGGAGCGGGAGCTCTTGTAACACATAAAATTCCTTATGAGGAGGGAGTTCTTATTTTAGGAAGTCCAGCTAAAGTTGTAAGAAAACTGACTGAAGAAGAAAAAGAACATATAAAGAAAAATGGACAGCATTATGTGGAAAATGGGAAATTGTATGCGAAAGAACTAAAGAAAATATAATATAAAAGGACTATCTAAAAATTAAAAAAGTAAAAGGGACTGTCTTAACATAGAAAAAATGTAAATATGATACATAAAAAAACTATATTTTATTCATTTACTATTTTACATTGTAAAATTTTAAATAATTCAAAAATATAGTTTTCAGATGATTTTTTAAGTTTTCTTTTTGATACAGCTTTTTTACATCATTTTTTATTTTTAAGGTAGTCCTGTTTTAATATTATTTATTTAATAGCTTCATATCTATTATTTCCCATTTATTGACTTTGTTCTGAAATTACTGGATTTTCAGAAATATAGTCTTTTATAAAAATTTAGAATAGTAAAAAGACTTTGTTACTCTGCATTCTTGATTTCGTCAATTCTCATATTTATAAGTTCATCATTTGCCAATTGATTTACAGCAACAGTTGAATTAGTACTTTTATCATAATATACAAAAAGAAGCATTGCATTGTTGTAGTAAAGAACTGCATTTACCTTTTTGTTTTCTACTTTTTTCAGTTTACTTTCCGGTGTAGTTTTGAAAAAATTCATATAAGAATTTAAAATACTTTTATGTTCTGCTTCTGTAGAAGGAGTCATAAATACAGAAGAAATTAGCATATCATCAGCAAACATGAAACTTGAAAATTTATTCTCTTTGTTTAGCATATCGTTTACATCTGTATAAACGTATATTTGAGTGTCTTTGTTATCTACACTGTCTACTGGTGTTCTTTTAATTGAATCTTCCAGCTGTTTTTTAGTCATGAAGAAACTTACTTTTGATGTAATTTCGTTGTTAAGTCCTTCTTTTGCATTCGCACCGAACATTGAAAAGCATAAAGCAAATAATAATAAGTAAATATATTTTTTCATAATAACCTCCTGATTTTTTGTTATTTGTATAATAACATGGAAAAATGAAAATAAACTGAAAAAAATTAATTTTTTAGAAATAAAGTAGAAAAAAAGTAGTAAATAGATTATAATAAAATAAAAATATTAAAGGAGGCAGGAATGCTTAAAAAAAGAATTGCAATTTTGTTTTTACTGGTGTTTTCACTGGGATTTACAGCACAATACAGTACAACAAAAGGGAAAAATGTAAAAATGTCACAACAGGAAATGGATAAAAATGCAGCTGAAATAGTGGAACTTTTAAAATTTTTAGATATGGATGAAGTTAAGCAGTCTACAATAAGAGAAGTAAAAGAGGATATGAAAAGAAAAATGGGAGAAGGAGAAAACTACCTTCAAAGTCGTGTTCTGGAAATGATAAGGGATATAATGGGAATAATAATTGAAAATAGGGAAACAACAGTTACAAAAATAACTTTTTTATCAAATAAAGAAGCAGATGTGGAAATTGAAATAAAAACACCGGAAGTGTTAGATGAAGAAAGTGGTTTTTTTGAAAAAAATATAGGAAAAAGAGTTGATGAAGAGTATATAAAAAAGTATGGAGAAATGCCAGAGAGTTCAAAAGTAAAAAAATCTTCAAAAGCAGAACAGAAAAAAGTAATGGATAGACTAGATTCTGTTGCAAAAGAAGTAATAAAAAATAGTATAAGAAATAAAAAAGTTAGCTACCATATTTTAAATGGAAAGCTGAGAGTAGTAAAATCAAATGACGGATGGAAAGTTAGAGGATAAAAAACAAAGAAAGGAGCAAATATATCGTAAATTATTTATACGATATAATTTGGAAAGAAAAATGGAAAAAATTATAGGGATAAATCCAGTTCTGGAGATATTAAGATCAGATAAGACAGTAGAAAAGATAGAAGTGTATAAAGGGATAAAAAAAGACACAATAAAAGAAATTTTAAATTTAGCAAGTAAAAGAAACATAAAAATATTTTATACAGACAGAAGAACTGAAAACTCTCAAGGAGTAGTTGCATTAGTTTCAGAGTTTGACTATTATGTGGATTTAGCTGATTTTCTTGGGAAAATACTTTCAAAGGACAAGTCAATAGTAGTAATTTTAGATCAGATACAGGATCCAAGAAATTTTGGAGCAATAATAAGAAGTGCTGAATGTTTCGGGGCTGACGGAATTGTAATTCAGGACAGAAACAATGTAAAGGTTACTGAAACAGTTGTAAAATCATCAACTGGAGCAATAGAACATGTTGATATTGTAAAGGTTACAAATATTTCAGATACAATTGACAGATTTAAGAAATATGGATACAAAGTTTATGGAGCGGAAGCTGACGGGGAAAACTTCTATTATGAGGAAGATTATCCTGATAAAGTCTGCCTTGTTCTTGGAAGTGAAGGAAACGGAATGAGGAAGAAAGTTAAGGAACACTGTGACAAAATAGTAAAGATACACCTTAAAGGTCATATAAATTCTCTGAATGTATCAGTTGCTGGTGGAATAATATTGGCTGAAATGGCGAAGTAGTTTTTAAGAAAAAAAGAAAAATAATGGAAGGATATTCAAAGTTAATTTCAGAAAAAGATGGAGAATTTGAAATAGAAACGTTTAATAGTGTACTTGAGGAAACAGATAATCTTTATCAGACTTTATTGGTTTAGACGGAGGGGAATGATTTTGGAAGATAAGGACTTTTTTAATTATTGTAGGAATACATTAATAAAGATTTTTTTGTTGTGCCTGAATATAATAATGTAAAAATAAAAAAATTTAAAGAAATAAAATTAAAAGAAGTTAAAGTATATTTTGATACAGATAATTACAACGTACTTCAAATAACTTTTGATGTAAATAACTTAAAAAAATAGAAAATAGGGTTAATATTTTTCCTTATTTTAATGGTGAAATATGTAAATCAGTAGATTCAATAATTTTAGCACAAGAGAAAAAAGGGATTATCCGATTGAAGGAAATGTGTAGTAAAGCTAAGAATATAGGAGCAATGTTATCTAAAATTAGATTTTTTGAAAGTTAAAGAAGGAAAAAATAATATAATATAACAATCATTGAAAAATTAACCTTGAAATGTTATACTGTATAACAAATAAAGAGTTATTAAGATGTGTTAAATTAAAACTGTAAGTATATATGAGATGAAAGGAGAAAAGACTTTTATAGTCGTGAATACAAATGGTAAAAGAATATAAACCGGAACAGATTGAAAAAAAGTGGCAGGAAAAATGGCAGGAAAAGAATGTTTTTAAAAGTGAAAATAAAGTAGAGGGAAAACAGAACTACTATACTCTTGAAATGTTTGCTTATCCTTCTGGAAAGCTGCATGTGGGGCATTTAAGAAACTACGCCATAGGAGATGCCATTGCAAGATATAAGAAAATGAAAGGTTTTAATGTATTGCACCCATTCGGATGGGACAGTTTTGGACTTCCCGCTGAAAATGCGGCAATTGATAATGGGGCGCATCCTGGTCAGTGGACAAAAGCTAATATTGACAATATGAGAAGACAGCTTAAACTAATGGGGCTTTCATATGACTGGGACAGGGAAATAAGTACATACACTCCTGAATACTATAAATGGAATCAGCTGTTCTTCATAGAAATGTATAAAAAAGGACTTGTTTACAAAAAGAGATCTTATGTAAACTGGTGTCCTGACTGTAATACAGTTTTAGCAAATGAGCAGGTTGAAGATGGAAAATGCTGGAGACACAGTAAAACAGATGTAATACAGAAAGAACTTTCACAGTGGTATTTGAAAATAACTGACTATGCAGAAGAACTGCTTCAGGGACATGAAGAACTGAAGGGGCACTGGCCGGATAAAGTTCTTGCAATGCAGAAAAACTGGATTGGAAAGTCTACAGGAAGCGAAATAAATTTTGTACTTGATTACAAATTTGACAGTAACAGCCAGGATAAAGAAAGCAATCTGAACATAGGGAATAATGGAGAAATTATAATTCCTGTGTTTACAACAAGGGCAGATACCCTGTTTGGTGTAACTTATGCGGTAATTGCACCTGAACATCCGCTTGTTGAAGAGATTGTCTTAAAAGAAAATCCTTCATTAAAAGAAGCTGTTGATAAAATGATAAACGAGGATAAAATAAACCGTACAGCAGAAGACAAGGAAAAAGAAGGAATGTTTACAGGACTTTATGTTATAAACCCTGTAAATAATGAAAAAGTACCTTTATGGATAGGAAACTATGTACTAATGGATTATGGAACAGGGGCAGTTATGGCAGTTCCTGCACATGATGAAAGAGACTTTTTCTTTGCGAAGAAATATAACCTTCCTGTAAGAATAGTTATAAATCCTGTCGATAAGGACGGAAATCCTGAAAAAATAGTTGTTGAAGAAATGGAAGGGGCATACACTTTAAACGGAATTCTAGTTAATTCAGATGAATTTGATGGGACAAAAAATACAGAAGCAAAAATAAAAATAACTGAAAAACTTGAAAAAGAAGGAAAAGGAAAGAAAACTGTAAATTACAGACTTCACGACTGGCTAATAAGCAGACAGAGATACTGGGGAACTCCTATTCCTGTAATTTACGATGAAGATGGAAATATTCACTTGGAAGAAAAGGAAAACTTACCTGTAAAATTACCAACTGATATTGAATTTAACGGAAAAGGGAATCCGCTTGAAACTTCTGAGGAATTTAAAAATGTTACTCTGCCAAACGGTAAAAAAGGTAGAAGAGAAACTGATACAATGGATACTTTCGTTGATTCTTCATGGTACTATCTGAGATATCTGGATTCACATAATACTGAAAAACCTTTTGAAAAGGAAAATGCAGACAGCTGGACTCCTGTGGATCAATATATTGGTGGAATAGAACATGCGGTAATGCACCTTCTTTATGCGAGATTCTTCCATAAAGCATTGAGAGATATGGGACTTGTGGAAACAAATGAGCCGTTTAAGAGACTGCTTACACAGGGAATGGTTCTAGGGCCTTCATATTATTCACAGAATGAAAGAAAGTTCTATTTTCCTAAAGACGTTGAGATAAAGGACACAAAAGCATTCTCAAAAGCAACAGGAGAAGAACTTACTGTAAAAATTGAAAAAATGAGTAAGTCTAAAAATAATGGAGTAGATCCTGAAGAAATTGTAAAAGAATATGGAGCAGATCCTGCAAGAGTCTTTACATTATTTGCTGCACCGCCTGAAAAAGAACTTGAATGGAATGTAAACGGGCTGGCAGGAGCTTACAGATTTATAAACAGATTATTCCTGATTATATCAGATTCATTTGAATTTGCTGATAAGAATGCCGGAAAAGAAAATAATTATGGAATTGATTTAAGTAAAAGAAGTGAAAAAGATGAAGAAATACAGAAAAAATTACATCAGACAGTTAAGAAGGTTACTGAAAGCATAGAGGATGACTTCCACTTTAATACTGCCATTGCTGCTGTTATGGAACTGCTGAATGACATGACTACTTACAAGCAGGAAGTAATTGATAAAAATGATGTTTCTACAGAATCAAGAAAAATATGGAAGGAAGTACTGGACAAGGTTATACTTCTAATTACACCTTTCGCTCCTCATATTGCTGATGAACTGTGGGAAATTATAGGAAATACAACATTTACTTTTGAGGAGGAATGGCCTACTTTTGAAGAAGAACTGACAAAGGAACATAAAATGAACCTTGTTGTCCAGATAAATGGAAAAATCCGTGAAACAATACCGGCAAAAATAGGACTTCCAAAAGAAGAATATGAAAAACTGGCTTTTGATTCAGAAAAGATAAAAAAAGCTATCGAAGGAAAAGAAATTGTAAAAGTAATTGTTGTACCAAATAAATTGGTAAATATTGTAGTAAAAGGATAGAAAAAATAAAAAAGATCTTTTGAAAAATCAAGCAAGAGGTGATTAAAATGCCTAAAATTGCAGTAACAGGAGTAACGGGAAATTTAGGTGGAATAGTTTCAGGATTATGTAAAAAAAATGGAATTGAAGTGAGAAATCTGGCTAGAAATGTGGAAAAAGCAGAAAAACTTGGATTTTCTAATGTTTTTAAATCCAGTTATGATAAATCGGAAGATACTGTGAAATCATTAAAGGGAATAGAAGTACTTTTTATGGTTTCCGGCTCTGAAAATCCTAATCGTGTTCAGCAGCATAAAGATTTTATTGATGCAGCTAAGATAGCAGGAGTTTCCCACATTATTTATCTTTCATTTTATAATGCTTCAAAAAATTCCATATTTACATTGGGAAGAGATCACTATGCAACTGAAGAGTATATAAAAGAAAATGGATTTAAATATACATTTTTAAGGGATAATTTTTATGCAGATTTCTTTGTAGATTTGTGCAGGGAATATGGTGAAATAAAAGGACCTGCAGGAAATGGAAAAGTATCTGCCGTGGTACGATCAGATGTTTCAGAAGTTGTAGCTAAAATTTTGGAAAATCCAGGAAAATGGGAAAATCAGACTTTAAATATGACAGGACCTGAAGAATTATCAATGACTGAAATTGTAAAAGCTGTAAGTGAATATTTTGGAAAAGAAATTAAATATATTGAAGAAACAGTAGAGGAAGCTTATAAATCACGTAAAATCTGGAAAGCAGAGCAATGGGAATATAATTCGTGGGTTTCAACTTATATAGCAATTGCAGAAAATGAACAGTCAGGTATTTCCAATGATATCGAAAAGGTTCTGGGACGAAAAGCTACTTCACTGGTGGAGTATTTGGAAAAATAAACTAAAACAAGAATTTGGAAAAGAAATTAAATAATAAAAGGTCAGCCTTAAGGCTGGCTTTTTCTATTTATTAGGAAAATAGAAAAAGAAAAAGGGGGGTAACATTTTTTCAAATATCTTTGAAATGTTATTTAAATTGATTATTTTAATTTATTAAGGTATCATTATTATAGAAAGGTGAAGAATATGTTGAATTATAGGGAAACTGAGATATTAAATAATCTTATTAAAGGGAAAAAATATACTTTCAAATTAATATCTGAGAAATATAGTGTTTCAGATCGGGCCGCCAGATATTATATTAATAATATTGACAGCATTTTACGATTACTTGATTACAAAATTACCGAAAAGGATAAAAATAGTATTTCTCTTGACACTAATCAGGATTTCAAAAATCTGTTTGACATTTTGGAAAACATTCATAAATTATCAATAGAAGATCGAATAACAATTTTAAAGTTAATATTATTTTTTGATACAGAAGGGCTTAATATTACAAAAATATGTGATGAACTTGAAATCTCAAGAACAACTATAAAAAAAGATTTGAAGCAGATGTCGGAAAAATACAAAACCCAGGGAATCGAAGTAATTTATAAAAATAGTAAGGGATATCATATTAATGGTAACTTTCGGGAAATTCTCATAAAGAAAATTGAACTTTTAGAGAAGATATTTGATTTCCTTAATAATAAAAAAACTTCAAAAATAGTTAAAACACAGGTTCTTCGTTATTTCTTCAAATATATTAAACAAAAAAATATAGAAAATGCAAAAAAATTTATTGTAGAAATCGAAAAAGTAATGTTTTTAAATATAAATGAAGAAAGTTACAATAAAATATTTTCTTATGTTTTACTTCTATTAAATTCTGAAAAATTTCATGGAAATGAAAAGGATTTAACTGCAAAAAAATTTTTAATTCATACGGAAGAGTATCAAAAAATTGAAAAGATTTTACAAAAAATTCTGAATAAAAATGAAATAAAATCTGAAATGTTACTTGAAATTACTGACTTGATAATGGGAATAAATATAAACAGTTTAAAAAATAATTCATTTGAAGGTTGGATAAATGAGGAACTGATTATAAAAAAGATGATTTCTAGAGTGAGTAAAATTGTAAAAACAGACTTAACACGCGATGAAATACTTTATAATGGACTTTTATATCATATAAAGCCTGCAATGTACAGGATAAAAAATAATATTCAAATTACAAATTCAGTTTTTCAGGAACTGATTATAGAAAAAGATCCTATTTTAGATGTGGTAAATAAAGCTGTACAGGAAGTTGAAGAGCTTTTTGAAGTGAAGTTTCCTGAAGATGAGATTGCTCTTATGGGGTTTCATATAAAGGCTTCCATTGAGAGAAACACTTCTGAAAAAACTAAAAAGGTAATATTAATTTGTGGCTTAGGATATGGAAGTTCAAAAGTACTTGAGCACAGCTTGAAGGAAAACTATGACTTGGATATTGTAGATGTGTTACCATACTATCTAATAAAAACTTCAATGCCTAATTATGCAAATATTGATTTAATTTTATCTACTATTGATTTGGAAGAAAATTATGACATTCCCGTTGTAAAAATAAATCCGTTGCCTAAAGAGGAAGACTTTATTCTTTTATCAAAATATGGGATACGAAAAAATATAGCAAAAGTTTCTTTGAAGCAAATAATGGATATAATAGAAAATAATGTAACTATAAAGGATAAGGATAAACTTGTAAGTGAACTGAAAAATAAGCTGGAAAATAAAATAATTGATGATTTATCGGAAGTAGGAGTTGTTTTAAAGGAAATGCTTAATAGGAACAATGTCCAATTTGTAGATAAGGTTAAAGACTGGAAGGAAGCAATAGCTAAAGCTGGGGATATACTGGAGAAAAATAAAGTTATTAAGCATGATTATGTAGAGGAAATGATAAAATTAATTGAAAAACATGGAGCATATATCGTTATTGAGGAAGGAATGGCAATTCCACATGCACCTATTTCAGAAAACGTCCTAAAAGCAGGAATTTCATTACTAGTTGTAAAAGAAAAAGTGTTATTTCCAAATGGAAAAGGAGCAAATATATTCTTAAGTTTTGCAACTACTAATAATATAGAACATTTAGGTATTTTAAATGACTTGTTTGAATTAATTACAAAATATAATTTTATTGAAAAAATATCAAAAATAACAGATTATGAAGAATTGGAAGAATACTTCAGAAAGGAACTCGTATGTTAGAAAAAATACTTGAGGGTAATATACAAATAATGGATTCAGTGTCAGACTGGAAAGAAAGTATCAGAATTACAGGAAAGCCTTTACTGGAAAAAAATATAATAACTGAAAATTATATTAAAGCTATGATAGAAAGTATTGAAAAAATAGGCTTCTACGTTATTTTAAGAGAAAATTTGGCAATGCCGCATGCAAGACCTGAAGACGGGACATTGGGAACAGGAGTCAGCCTTTTGAAACTCAATGAACCTGTGTATTATGGGGATTCTAAAGTTCAGCTGATATTTGTTCTGGCAACTAAAGATGCAAATAGTCATTTGGAAACTCTTATGCAGTTAATGGAATTGTTTCAGGATGATGAAAGTATTGAAAAACTTATAAATTCAAAAGATTATGATGAAATATTGGAAATTATAAAAAAATATTAATTTTAAAAAATAAAAATAAATTATAAAAATTAGGAGGAGACAGTTATGAAAATTATGGCAGTTTGTGGATCAGGATTAGGGAGCAGCTTTATGGTGGAAATGAACATTAAGAAGGTTCTTAAGAAAATTGGTGTGGAAGCTGAAGTTGAACATTCTGACCTGGCATCAGCACTTCCTGGAGCGGCAGATGTATTCGTAATGGGAAAAGATATTGCAGAAAGTGCAACAGTTCCAGCTGATAAATTAATTGTTTTAGACAGCATTATAAGTATGCCTGAACTGGAAGAAAAATTAACAGAATATTTCAAAAAATAAAAATAAAATTTAAATAAAATTCAGGAGGTCAAAATGAAAAGTTTATTAACTCTTATAGTGGATATTTTAAAAGTTCCATCAATTTTAGTTGGATTAATAGCTATGATTGGGTTATTAGTTCAGAAAAAACCTGGTACAGATATAGTAAAAGGTACAATTAAAACAATTTTAGGATTTTTAGTACTAGGTGGAGGAGCAGGACTTGTTGTAAGTTCGTTGGCACCTATGGGTGGTATGTTTGAACAGGGATTTCATGTTCAAGGAATAGTGCCTAATAATGAAGCAATTGTTTCACTGGCATTAAAAGAATATGGAACAGTAACAGCACTGATAATGGCACTTGGAATGTTCTGGAATATTTTTATAGCAAGATTTACAAAGTTAAAATATATTTTCCTGACAGGACACCATACTCTATATATGGCATGTATGATTGGAATAATATTAAAAGTTGGGGGATTTGAAGGACCTTTATTAATAATCATCGGTTCATTGACATTAGGACTTGTAATGGCAATATTCCCTGCTTTGGCACAACCTTATGTTAGAAAAATTACTGGAAGTGACGATGTTGGATTTGGTCATTTCAGTACAATAGGATATGTTTTATCAGGATTTGTTGGGTCTTTAGTTGGAAAAGGTTCAAAATCAACTGAAGAAATGAAATTACCTAAAAACTTAAGTTTTTTAAGAGACAGCTCAATTTCAATTTCATTGACAATGATGATAATTTACTTAATATTGGCATTAGTTGCAGGAAAAGAATATGTTGAAACTGAATTAAGTGGTGGAGATAACTACTTAGTATTTGCAATTATTCAGGCTATAACATTTGCGGCAGGAGTTTATATTATCTTATCAGGAGTTAGACTTGTTCTTGCAGAAATAGTTCCAGCCTTTGTAGGATTCTCTGAAAAACTTGTACCAAATGCAAAACCTGCATTAGATTGCCCAATCGTATTCCCTTATGCGCCAAATGCTGTATTAATAGGATTCTTATGCAGCTTCTTAGGAGGAATTGTTGGATTATTTATGCTTGGTATGTTAAAATGGACACTTATTTTACCGGGAGTAGTACCTCACTTCTTCTGTGGAGCGACAGCAGGTGTATTTGGAAACGCTACTGGTGGAAGAAGAGGAGCTTCAATTGGAGCTTTTGCAAATGGGTTATTATTAACATTCCTACCTGTAATCCTATTACCGGTATTAGGAAATTTAGGATTTGCAAATACTACATTCTCTGATGCAGATTTCGTAACAGTTGGAATTGTATTAGGAAATATGGCAAAACACGTATCTCCAATGGTAGTTTCTGGAATAATTATTGGAATAACTGCTGTTTTAGTAGCATTTGGATTTGTACCTTCAAAAAAATCAGAATAAATCATTGTTAAAATTGAATAAAAGTTAACTATCATTTGGAAGGAGCCAAAAGTGAATAGTGATTATAATGAAAAAGTGAAAGAAATCAAAAAATTAGCCGCCAACATTAGAATAAATACATTGAAATCTCTTACTAATCTGGGATTTGGACATTATGGCGGAAGTTTATCAATTGTTGAAGTATTGGCAGTACTGTATGGTGGAATTATGAATATAGATTCTAAAAATCCACATTGGGAAGGCAGAGATTATTTTGTCCTGTCAAAAGGACATGCAGGGCCTGCATTATATGCAACTTTAGCATTAAAGGAATTCTTTCCACTTGAAGAAATTTATACATTAAATAAAAATGGAACAAATTTACCAAGTCATCCGGATAGACTCAGAACAAAAGGAGTTGACGCCACAACAGGATCTCTAGGACAAGGAATTTCAATTGCTGGAGGAATTGCAAAAGCATTGCAGATAGATAAGAAAAGTAATAGAGTGTTCTGTATTATAGGTGATGGAGAAATAAATGAAGGACAGTGCTGGGAAGCATTCCAGTTTATTGCTCATCATAACTTAAATAATTTAACTGTATTTTTAGACTACAATAAACAGCAATTAGATGGAACTTTAGAAGAAATAATAAAACCATTTTCTTTTGAAGAAAAAATGAAATCATTTGGTTTTGATGTGGTTACTGTAAAAGGAGATGACATACAGAAAATGTATGAAATTTTAAAAGAGCCACGTAAAAATGATGAAAAACCATTATTTGTAGTACTTGATACATTAAAAGGACAAGGCGTTGAATATATTGAAAAAATGGAAAATTCCCATCATTTAAGATTGACTGATGAGTTGAAACAGGAAATTGAAAAGGCGATAAAAGATTTGGAAAGCGAGGTGGAATAAATGTTAAATCTTTATAATGGAGCTCAAAAAAAAGATGAAATGGAAATGAGAAAAGTTTATTCTTCCAAACTTGCTGAATTAATGGAAAAACATATTGAAATTATAGCACTGGAAGCTGATCTGATGAATGCGATAACAACTAACAAGGTGCAGGATAAATATCCTGAAAGAGTTATAAACTGCGGTATAATGGAAGCCAATATGGTAGGTGTTGCGGCAGGAATGTCTATTGCCGGGAAATATCCGTTTGCACATACTTTTACAGCATTTGCAAGTAGAAGATGTTTTGATCAGCTGTTTATGTCAGGAGCATATCAAAAAAACAACATTAAAATAATTGCTTCTGATGCAGGAGTAACAGCTGTTCATAATGGAGGAACTCACATGTCCTTTGAAGATATGGGGATCATGAGGGGGCTTGCTGATACTGTTGTGATGGAAATGACAGATGCTGTAATGTTTGAAAATATTCTTGAACAGCTAGCTATAAAAGATGGTTTCTATTGGATTAGAACAATTAGAAAAAATGCAGTAACTATTTATGAGAAGGGTTCAACATTTGAAATAGGAAAAGGAAATGTATTAAAAGATGGTTCAGATATTACTTTAATTGCTAATGGAATTATGGTATCAGAAGCCTTGAAGGCAGCAGAAATTTTAGAAAAAGAAGGTAAAAGTGTTGCTGTAATTGATATGTTTACTTTAAATCCGATAGATAAGGAATTGATTGAAAAATATGCACAAAAAACAGGAAAAATAGTAACTTGTGAAAATCACAGTGTTCATAATGGATTGGGAAGTGCAGTTGCTGAAGTAATTGCAGAAACTGGAAATGCAAAATTAAGAAGAATCGGAATAAAAGAAAGATTTGGTCAAGTTGGGACATTGGAATTTTTAATGAATGAATATGAACTGACAGCAGAACATATTTATAAAGCGGCATTAGAGTTACTAAAGGATTAGGATGAAATTGTAAAAGAAAAATATCGATTTATTAAATGAAAGTTTATTAATAAATCGATATTTTTAAGTTTTTTTTGAGACAGCCCCTTTTCTATTTCTTAATAATTCCCGCATTTTTCAGATATTCTCTTGCAACATCTTCCGCTTTTTCACCTTTTACAGAAACACGGTAATTCATCGATGACATTTCCTCATCTGAAATTTTACCACTCAGTTTTTCCAAAATATTTTTCAATTCAGGATATTTTTTCAGAGTTTCTTCCCTCATCATTGGAGACCCTTGATACGGTGGAAATAGATGCTTGTCATCCTTCAATACAACCATATTATATTGAGCAAGTTCAGCATCAGTAGAATAAGCATCAATCAGATTAATATCGCCACTTTGAACAGCAACATAACGAAGTTTTGGCTCAAATTCCTTAATATCTGGAATTTCAAAATTATACAGTTTTTTCAATCCCAGGTATCCGTCTTCTCTGTCATTGAATTCCCTTGTAAATCCGGCCTTTATTTTATCCTTTACTCTTGCAAGATCAGAAATTGTCTTCAAGTTATTTTCTTCAGCAAATTTTTTACTTACTGCAATTGCATAAGTATTATTGTAGATCATAGGTTTTAGCATAATCATCTTAAATTTAGACTCCATGCCTTTTTGAGCTTGAGCAAAAACATCATCAGCATTGTTATTTACAGGAGTTTCATTCAGGAAGGTGAAAACTGCAGTTCCTGAAAATTCAGGATAAATATCAATATCGCCATTTTTTAAAGCATTGAATACAAATGAAGTTTTTCCAAGACCGGGTTTCAGTTCAACTTCTAAATTGCTATTTTCTTCAATTAATATTTTATACATATTTATCAGGATTTCAGGTTCTGAACCAAGTTTTCCTGAAATTATCAGTTTATCTTTTTTTGGAGTGTTAAAACTGCTTATTGATCCAAACAGACAAACAAATGTAATTAAAACTAGGAAAATCAGTATTTTTTTGATGCTCAGTTTTTCCAGCTGTTTAAAGAGAAAATCAAATAAAACTGCAAGTAAAGCGGCTGGAATTGCCCCCAATAAAATCAAATAGTTGTTATTTCTATCTAAACCAAGTAAAATCAGTTTTCCCAGCCCTCCAGCCCCAACAAGGGAAGCCAGTGTGGCAGTTCCAATAATTAAAACCGCAGCTGTTCTGACTCCTGTCATTATTACAGGCATTGCAAGGGGAAGCTGTACTTTTGTAAGTTGCTGAAATTTATTCATTCCTAAAGCTCTTGAAGTTACCATGTACATTGGATCAACCCCGGTAATACCGGTATAAGTGTTATGTAAAATTGGCAGCAGGGCATAAAGTATTAAAGCTATTATTGCAGGTTTTCTTCCAATTCCGACTAAAGGAATTAAAAGGGCTAAAATTGCCAGTGATGGTATAGTCTGAATAACACCGTTAATTGCAATAACAATATTTGCAAGCTTTTTATGATAGCTTAAATAAATCCCAAGGGGAATGGTGATAATTAAGGCAATTATTAGTGCAATAAAGGAAATTTGAATATGCTCTGCAATACCACTTAAAAGCTCATTTTTTCTTTCTAAAAACGTTAAAATTAATTTATTCATGGGCTTCACCCTCTTTATTTCTAATAGTTATAAATTTCTTTACAAAATCATTTTTAGGATTTGATATTATTTCCTGTTTTGTTCCAGTTTGAATTAATTCTCCGTCCTGAATAATACAAATTTTATCTCCTAATAAAAATGCCTCCTCAATATCATGAGTTACAAAAACGATTGTTTTATTAATCTGTTTCTGAAGTTTTTTCACATCTTCCTGCAAGCTTGCACGGGTAATGGGGTCTAACGCACTGAAAGGCTCATCCATAAGGATGATTTTCGGATCAGCTGCCAGAGCCCTTGCAATTCCAACTCTTTGTGCCTCACCACCAGATAATTCAGAAGGCTTTCTTTTTCGATATTTTTCAGGTTCAAGGCCAACCATATGTAAAAGTTCATCAATTCTTGCATTAATTTTTTCTTTTTTCCATTTTTTTAATTCAGGTACAATTGCAATATTTTCTTCAACATTCATGTGCGGGAACAGAGCAACCTGCTGCAAAGCATATCCAATATCCCAACGCATTTTATGAATATTGTACTCCTTCACATTCTTTCCATTAATTTTTACTTCGCCGGTTGTGTTGTCCTCCAGACGGTTTATCATTTTAAGAAGAGTGGTTTTTCCACTACCGGATGGTCCAATGAAAACTGTTATTTCAGATTCATTTATAGCTAAGTTTATATTTTTTAATCCTACATTTCCACATGGATAAGTCATTCCAACATTAATAAATTCTATCATTTATTTACCTCCAATTAGATACTGAATAATCTTTTACAATTTATTCAATTCTTTTTATTGTTTCTTACTAAATTCCTGTTCAGTCTTTTCAAGATTGTGCAGAACATTCTCTAAAGTTTTTTCAAAAGCCAATCTTTCATCTTCTGAAATACCTTCAAAAGAAATTTTAGTCATTTTTTCAGAAATCTCATCATATTCATTTTTTAAAGAATTTGCATGTTCTGTTAAAAAAAGTAAGCATTTCCGTTTATCCTTAGGACAGCCTTTCCGTATTAGTAAGTTTTTTTCTTCCATTCTTTCAAGCATTGTTGTAAGTGAACTCATAGCAAGTCCAGACCTTTTTGACAGCTCCTGGTTGCTAATTCCGTCATTTTCCCAAAGTACATGTAAAATTCGGCCTTGTTCCCCATTAAATGCCGTTATGTTTTTCTGTGCCAGAAGTTTATTTAAAAGTCTCGTATTTATTTGCTTTATCCTGCTTATATAAAATCCGGAATTTGATTTCATAGATTCTCTCCTTTACTAAGTTATTGCTATGTGACAGTATATTTTTAAAAATTTATTACTATATAGTATAAATATATTACCATATAGTAACAAAAAAGTCAATTAAATTTGTAGGTTAAAATTATAAAGTTGAAAAATACTAATAAAAAATGAAATTTATCAATAAATATGATAGAATAGTATAAAATATTTTAATTAAAACAGAATTTGAAGGGTAAAAATGGAAAATAAAAAAGTAGTAGTCGGAATGAGTGGTGGAATAGACAGTTCAGTAGCGGCGTTACTGTTGCAGCAGCAGGGATATGAAGTGATAGGAGTTACATTGAAACATCTTCCGGATGAACTATCGGAAAATCCAGGTAAGACATGCTGTTCGCTGGATGATATAAATGATGCAAGATATACATGCTATAATTTGGGTATTCCCCATTATGTCATAAATGTTGTAGATGAATTTAAAAAAGAAGTAATGGAATATTTTGTAAAAATGTATAATGAGGGAAAGACACCTTCCCCTTGTGTAATCTGTGATGAAAAGGTGAAAATAAAAAAACTTGTGGAATTTGCAGATAAAATGGGGATAAAGTATATTTCAACAGGTCATTACTCGAAAAAAAGTCTGAATGGACTTCTGATGTGGGATAAGGACAATAGGAAAGACCAGTCATACATGCTTTACAGGCTTGATAAGGATATTGTGGAGAGATTTATTTTTCCACTGTCAGAATATGAAAAACCCCAAGTCAGGGAAATAGCCCGGAAACATGGAATTCACACTCATAACAAGCCTGACAGCCAAGGAATCTGTTTTGCTCCAAATGGATATATTCCTTATCTGGAAAGGGTTCTTGGAGATGAAGTCAAGAGGGGAAATTTTGTGGATAGAGAAGGAAGTGTAATAGGTCAGCACATGGGATACCAGTTTTACACAATTGGTCAACGGCGTGGGCTGGGACTTAATTTAGGAAGACCTTTTTTCATTTCAGAAATCAGACCGGAAACAAATGAAATTGTTGTGGGAGATTTTGAAGAGCTGTTAATAGATGAAATTGAAGTTATTAATTACAAGCTCTATTATAAACCGGAAGAACTTCTGGATAAGGAAATTGTCGCAAGACCAAGATTTTCATCAAAAGGATTGAAGGGAAAATTAATTTTAAAGGATAACTCATTACATTTTAAATTTAATGAGAAGACACATGAAAACTCAGAAGGTCAGCATATTGTATTTTACTTGAATGATGAATTAATTGGTGGCGGAGAAATAAAAACAGAAAAATAAATTTTCATATTTAAAATTATAAGAAATTGGTAAATATATAAAATAAATAAATAATATATTCATTTTTAATTTTACTAATAAACGTGAAAGTGATAAAATATAAAAGTTGAAATCAAAAAATATAGGAAAGTATGGAGGTAAAGCAAATGGATTTTATGAAATATGCTTATTTTAAAAATGAGATTACTGAATTTGAAAAAGCTACAGTAAGTATAGCGACACATAGTCTTCAGTATGGAACAACATGTTTTGGAGGAGTAAGGGGATATTACAGAAATGGAAAGGTATCTATATTCAGGCTTGAAGATCATTATATCAGATTGATTAATGCTTCTAAAATGCTTGGATTTGAGTTTTACATAAGCTGGGATGAATTTAAAAATATTGTAACGGAACTTGTTAAAAAGAATGAAATTAAGGAAGATTTCTATATGAGACCTTTTATATTCTGCAGTGAGCCAAGAATATCACCTAAAAAGGCTGGACTTACTTTTGAACTGGCAATTTATATGCTGCCGCTTGCAGATTATGTAAGTACAGATAATGGTGGAATGAGATTTATGAGTTCCACTTACAGAAAATATAACGATGCCGCAATTCCTACAAAGGCAAAAGCAGGAGGATCTTATATTAACTCATTCCTTGCAACAAGTGATGCACAGAGAAATGGATATGATGAAGCCCTTATGTTTGATGATGCAGGAAATGTAGTAGAAGCTTCGGTTGCCAATCTGATTTTAATTTACAGGGATAAAATAATTATACCTGATACAGGTTCGGCGGCACTTGAAGGAATTACTGTAAGATCAATGCTGGAAATTCTTGAATATAACGGATATGATATCCAAAGGGGAAAAATTGACAGATCAATGGTATTTACAGCTGATGAGTTACTTGTAACAGGAACTGCAATGAAAATAGTTTATGCAGAATCACTGGATGGAAGACCAATAGGACAGCTTGATTATTCAGCGAAGGCATTACCTGGAAAATATTATAAATTACTGAAATCAGAATTTGAAAAAATAATTTCTGGAGAACATGAACTTTCTAAAAAATGGTTGTTTGAAATTAAGTAGAATAATGAAGTAAAAAAATACCAAAACTATATTGGATACATATTATAGAATAATATAAAGAAAAGGTGTAAAAATAAAGAAATATTAACCACGGGGAGAGTCAAAGAAAATTTTGAAAAAAAATTTAAAAAAAACATTTTTTTTTGAAAAAATGCTTGACATTAAAATAGGAATATGGTATAACTATGTTGTCTAAGAGAGACGCCCCATCTCTACATTTAGACTTCTTTCATACAAGAAACGAGCACACGGCTCGTTTTTTATTTTATGATAAAAATCAGGAAATCCAAATCGGAAAAACAATTTTAAATCAAATTGAAAAATTAAACTAATATCATTTAAACAATAGATTTACATTTGCTTTTAAATAAATTTCATTATATAATTGGTGTGGAAAAACAGTGAAAAAAGAACTAAAAAAATTTTAGATAACAAATTGATATAACTTAAGGAGAATATATGAAAACTGAAATAGCAGTCATAGGCGGAGGAGCATCAGGACTTATGGCGGCAATTACTGCAAAAAAATCAGGAAAAGAAGTAATAATACTGGAAAGAAAGGACAGAATTCTTAAAAAAGTCCTGATTACAGGAAATGGAAGATGTAATATAACAAATGTGAATGCTAATATATCCAATTATTTTGGGAAAAATATTTTTTCTGTGGAAAATATACTTAATAAATTTACTCCGCAGAATACGATGGATTTTTTTAATGGATTGGGAATTGTATGTAATGAGGAGAACAGGGGAAAAGTTTATCCATTAAGCGGACAGGCATCTTCAGTGGTGGATGCGTTAAGATTTGAAGCTGAAAAGCTTGGTATAAAAATTGAAACGGAATTTTATGTAAGAAAGATTGAAAAGGACGGATTTAAATTTAAGATTTATTCAGAAGATAAAAAAAAGATTGAAGCGGGGAGAGTTATTCTTGCGGCAGGAGGGCAGTCATATCCGGAACTTGGTTCAAATGGTTCAGGATTTGAACTGGCAAAGGAATTGGGACATAGTGTGACAAAACTCAGTCCGTCTATTGTGCAGCTGAAAACGGAAAAGCATCAGGTGAAGGGGCTTCAGGGAATAAAAACAGATGCAGCAGTTACAGCTTATGGAGATAATAAAAAAATATGTACATATGACGGGGAACTTCTTTTTACTGACTATGGTATTTCAGGAAATGTAGTGTTTAATATTTCATTTGTCATGCCTTTATATAAGAATGTTGAATTTGAAATTGATTTTATGGAAAAATTTGACTATAATGAATTGTATGAAATGCTGAAAGAAAGAAAAAGAATATTATCGCATCTGACAATGGAAAATTATTTCAATGGAATGATAAATAAGAAATTAGGTCAGTTTCTTTCAAAAGTATCAGGAATTGAAAAACTTTCAAAACCTGTAAAAGATCTGAATGACAGTGATATAAGGAAGCTCTGTACAGTGTTAAAGAAATATAGGGTAAAAATACTGGAAACAACAGGATTTAAAAATGCACAGGTAACAGCGGGTGGAGTTTCACTTGATGAAGTAAATACAGAAACTCTGGAGTCGAAAATCGTAAAAGGGCTGTACTTTTCCGGTGAAGTGCTGGATGTTTATGGAGAATGTGGAGGATTTAACTTGCAGTGGGCATGGGCTTCAGGGTATATTGCCGGAGAAAATGCGGCAAAATAAATTAAGAATCAAGAGGGAAATATGTTAAGAATAAATAATATAAAAATGCCAATAAAGCATAATGAGAATGATTTGAAAAAATCAGTAATGAAAATGCTGGGTATAAATGAAGAACAGTTGAAAAGCTTTGAGATAACAGGGCAGGCAATAGATGCCAGAAATAAAAACAACATAATATACGTTTATGCAGTGGATATTCAACTGGATGATGAAGAAAAATATAGAGATATTCCTAATGTAAGGGAAATAGAAAAAGCAGAGTACACTGTTGAAAAAATGGAACTTGGAAACAGAAAACGTCCAGTAATAGTGGGAAGTGGGCCTTCAGGACTGTTTGCGGCGCTTGTACTTGCTGAAGCAGGATTGAAGCCTATTATTCTTGAACAGGGAAAAAATGTGGATGAGAGACAGAAGGATGTATATAATTTTTTTAAGGATGGAAAATTTAATAAATATTCCAATGTGCAGTTTGGAGAAGGTGGAGCGGGAACTTTTTCTGACGGTAAACTGACAACAAATACAAATAATTTCCGTATGCAGAAAATATATTCAGAACTTATACTGGCGGGAGCTGAAAAAAGAATAGCCTATATGTCAAAGCCTCATGTGGGAACTGATAAGTTAATCGGAATAATGAAAAATATAAGAAAAAAAATTGAAAGTCTTGGTGGAGAATATAGATTCCAGAATAAACTTGTTTCGATGGAATACGAAAATAATAAGATTTCAAAGGCAATAGTGGAAATTGTATCTGATTTTGATTCTGACAGGGAAAAAGAAACATATGAAATAGATACGGATGTTATTGTACTTGCAATAGGTCATAGTTCAAGAGATACTTTTTATATGCTAAATGATAAAAATGTAAAAATGGAAAGAAAAACTTTTTCAGTAGGTGTAAGGATAGAGCATAAACAGTCGATGATAAACCGTTCACAGTATGGGAAATTTGCTGATAGACTTCCTGCCGCTGAATATAAGCTCAATGCAAAGTCAAAAAATGGAAGAGGAGTCTATACATTCTGTATGTGTCCGGGAGGAGTTGTTGTTCCTGCGGCGAGTGAAGAAGGAAGACTTGTTGTAAATGGAATGAGTTATTCAGGGAGAAATCTTGAGAATGCCAATTCCGCTATTTTAGTAAATGTATATCCGGAGGACTTTGGAGAAGGTGGAGTTCTTGCAGGAGTTGAGTTTCAGAGAAAACTGGAGGAAAAGGCCTTTGAATTAGGTGGAAGTGATTATAAGGCTCCGGTTCAGCTGTTTGGAGATTTTGTGAAAAATGTAAAATCTGAAAAACTTGGAAAAGTAACTCCAAGCTATGCAAAAGGATACAGATTTGCCAACCTGAATGAATGCTTTCCGGAATATATAAACGAATCATTGAAGGAAGGGATTCAGCTAATGGACAGAAAAATAAAGGGATTTGCAAGTTATGATGCCGTACTGTCTGCAGTGGAAAGCAGGAGTTCTTCACCTGTAAAAATTCCTAGAAATGAAAAGTGTTTTTCAAATATTGAAGGACTTATTCCATGCGGTGAAGGGGCAGGATATGCAGGTGGGATAATGTCTGCAGCAGTAGATGGTGTAAGGTGTGCAGAATTTGTTATGGAGTATTATAAGGGATTATAACTTAAAATACGAGCAGCCTTATTAGAATTTTTCTTGTCAAAAATAAGTAAATTCAACGTTGTAAAATATTAAAATAAGGAGTATAATAAAAAGAAGAAAATATAAATCCAACAGAGATATTTAATATAAAATAATTGATACAATTATTATATTAATATAAAAACACAGATGAAAGGAGAGTATGAGAAATCATACGTGGTGGAAAAATGGAAAAAAGAACTGAAAAATTAACAAAATTGTTAGATGAATTGAATTTGGATGCAATATTTATTACAGATTTATATAATCTGAGATATTTTGCAGGATTTACAGGGACTACAGGAGTAGGACTTGCTACAAGAAAAGGAAACTTTTTCTATTCTGATTTCAGATATAGAAGTCAGGGGGAAGCTCAAGTTACTAAAATGGGATTTGAATTTGTGGAAGTTTCAAGAGGTTCATTAAAATTTGTAGGTGAGCATGCTGAAAAACTTGGATTGAAAAAAATCGGATTTGAAGATCATAATGTAACATTTTCACTGTATCAGACTTTGAAGGAACAATTTAAAGCAGAACTGGTTCCAATAGGAGATAAAATAACATATGTAAGAATGATAAAATCTGACGAAGAAATTGGATTTATAAAAAAAGCTATTGAAATAAGTGACGTTGCATTTAGTGAAGCATTGAAAATAATAAAAGAAGGTGTATCTGAAAAGGAAATAGCTGGATACATGGAATATATCCAAAGAAAATTAGGAGCTGAAGACAGATCATTTGAAACTATTCTGGCAAGTGGAGTGAGATCTGCAATGCCTCATGGAGTTGCTTCTGATAAAAAAATTCAGAAGGAAGAATTTATTACAATGGATTTTGGAGCATACTACAACGGATATGTATCAGATATGACAAGAACAGTTTACTATGGAAACAACATTACTGAAAAACATAAAGAAATATATAACCTTGTACTTGAAGCTCAGATTTTAGGAGTAAATTCAATAAAAGAAGGTGTAATGTCTGATGAAGTTGATAAAATTGTAAGAAACTTCCTGACTGAAAAAGGTTACGGAAAAGAATTTGGACATGGTCTTGGACATGGAATAGGGCTTGAAATCCATGAATTACCATACTTATCTTCAGTTACTCAAATAGAATTGAAGGAAAATATGGTTGTTACTTCAGAACCTGGACTTTATTTTGACGGATGGGGTGGAGTAAGAATTGAAGATGATGTAGTAGTTAAAAAAGATGGAAGAGAAGTTCTGAATAAAAGTAACAAGGAATTAATAATAATAGAAGCAAAATAATAGAAATGAAATGGAGCTGAGATTACTTTGTTGATGCTCCATTTTTCAAAATAAGGCAAGGGGAAATTTGAAATGCAGAAATCATTAATAAAAGATAACACTAAAAAAGATGTTCCTTTAATTTTGTGTATAATATATTTTTCTTATCTTATATTTAAAATATTTATTCAAAAAGAAATAACAGGAACAGATAACAGTATATTAAAAACAATGTATTTTTTCAGAATGGATAAGTTATTATTTTGTGTTCCAATTCTTTATTATTTCATTAAAACTAATAAAGAAAAGAAATACTTTAAAGTAAATAAAAAATTGAATATAACAGATATCGTTACATATTTTGCATTAAGTTATGGGATAAATATTTTTTTGAATCTTATATCATCGGCAATCAATATTGAGGGACAGAAATTTATAGTGCAGAGACCTATATATACAGATATAATTTATGCAATATGTATAGCACCTGTTTTGGAAGAAATTGTATTTCGTGGTGTTCTGATGACATATTTGAAAAAATATGGAATTCAAACAGCAATAATTGTAAGTTCATTATTTTTTGGAATATCTCATTACAATATATACATGATTATTCCAGCATTTTTTATAGGTATTGTATTAGCGTATGTTTCATATAAATATTCTATAAAATATTCTATTTTATTGCATATATTGTTGAATATAGTTGCCAATATGTCTAAAATTGTATTTGTATTAAAGGGGCCAAAGGAAATATTTCCTCTTTTAGGGATAATTTTCATATCATTATTTGTATTATGTCTAATTTTCTTTATAATTGGGCTGAAAAGGAAAAATTATCAGGATGTATTTTTAGCTTTTAAATTAAATAATGAAGATAGGAAAAATATGGTCATCTTTTTAAAAAATAACATATTATATATAGTGATAATATTTGGTATTGTAATTACCAGTTTATTATTTAATTATAAATTATTTTAAAACATATTCTCAAAAAAATAAAATTTAATGAAAAAACTATATTTATGAACGGAAATTTCACTCATAAATATAGTTTTTTTCTATTTTAGAGGATTTATCTAATAAAAGAAAGTTGCAATTACAAGAATTACAATACTCATTAAAATAACAATTAAAATGAGCTTTGCAAGGAATTTAATCCATACAATAATGTCTATACGTGCAATAGCTAGAGCTCCCATTACTACACCAGATGTCGGAGTAAATAAATTTAATACTCCAGAAGCAGCCTGAAATGCAGTAATAACAAGATGAGATCTTACGTGAACAAATTCTGCCATAGGGCCTAAAAGTCCCATTGTTGCTCCGGCAAGACTTGATGTACCTGGAATTAAGAAAGACATAGGTAGGTAGAATAAATATGTAAGAGTTATAAACAGTTGAGGAGAAAGTCCCTTAAGTCCTATTTCACCCCAGTGAAGAATAGTTGCAGTTATAAGTCCGTCATTCATAATAACCTGAATACCACGTGATACGGCACATATTAAGGCAACGCCTATTAAATCAGCCGCTCCTTTTAAAAATACTTCCAGGAACTTATCTTCAGACATACCATAAACAACACCTATTAATACTGAAGAAACAAAGAAAAGCATTGTGATTTCTGAGAAATACCATGTTCCAAAAGGAGCTGCATGTCTAAAAAGTCCTCCAATAACCGGTAATCCAAGTAAAGCATCATTAAACTGTTCAAATATTTTTATACCGAAATCACCCCATGGAATTAGGCTGAGTATCATTATAAAGAATGTTAAAATGAAAATCCATAATATATAAAGCTGTTTCTTAGTCATTGCCTCAGAGCTTTCTGGTATTTTAAAGAGTTCAAGATTTTCTTTTCTTTGAGAATAGACAAATGACTTTTCAGGATTTTTTTCTATTTTAGTGGCATAGCTGTACACATAGAAAATAGAAATTGCAACCATTACCACCAGAAATACAAGCCTCCATACTATACCATCAGCTATACTGATACCGGCAGTATCTGATGCGACTCCTGTAGCAAAGGGATTTACAGTAGACGCAAGACATCCAATTTGTGAACCTACTAAAATTACAGCAACTGCAGTGATTGTATCAAAGCCGACTCCTATCATGATTGGGATAAGAAGAGGATAAAAAGCTATAGTTTCTTCTGCCATTCCATAAGTAGTTCCTCCAATGGCAAACAGAATCATTAATAGGGGAATAAGTCTTTTTTCTTTTCCTTTATTTTTCTTGATGACAGAAGCAATTCCGATATCTAGAGCTCCTGTTTCAGTAATTACGCCTAGAAAACCTCCTATTATAAGGATAAAAAATGCTACACCTATTGAACCGGTAGTAAGTTTATTACCAATCAGTCCGTATACGGGAGCCATAAAAATGTCATATATCCCTTGGGGATTTGACTGTACAGTTTTATAAGTTCCTGCCACTAGCTGTCCTGCTTCATTTTTTTCATATTCTCCAGCAGGAATAATCCAAGTCAGAATTGCAAGAATAATGATAAGAATAAACAAAACTGTATACGAAGAAGGCATTTTGAAGCCTTTCTTTTTTGCTTGTTCCATGATTCAACCTTCTATTTATATAAAAAATTAAAAACGGAATTTGAAATGCCTATAATTATTCATAGCGTTATTGAAAAAGATAAGAAAAATATTTTTCAATCTAAGTATATAACGACTTTTTATTTTGTCAATAGCATAAAATGTAATGTATAAAAATTAGAAAAATAAACATATGTTAGGAATTATGTTGAAAAAAATCTTAAAAATAATAAGACAAATGCCTAAAATATGTTATAATAAATATATTTCTAACAGGAGAAAAATTCTGATGAAAAAATTTAAGATAAAAACTAGACCGTCTGAAGAAATTATGATGGCAATAAATGGTGAACTTGATGATAAATTGATAAGTGAAAATATGAAAAAAATGCTGGAAGAAGCATATAAAATTTTTACTCATGATTTAAATGGAAAACTGACAGTATGTACACCTTGCTGCGTAAGTGAAGAAAATGTAGAAAAACTCATAAAGACACCGGTCAGAGAATTATCAAGGGAGTTAATGTGGGAGTATCTGGATGCTGTAAATCTAGATGAAACAGGACTTGAGATAAAACATTTTCTTCCCAAAATACTTGAGTTTCTAGTAAAACATGCAGAAATAAGGTTGGACACTTCACTTATTCTTGATAAATGCCACTTTGAGAAGAAAATCTGGAATAATGAGGAACTTGATTTCATGTACAGATTTTCGAAGGAGTTTATGCTTGAAGTGCTTAAAACTGAGCCTAAAACAGAAAGAATAGAAAATTTTTCAGTTTATATGACTATGTTTAATCTGGGAGGAATGAAAACAGAGCATCTGTTTGATATTGAAATGTGGAAAAAAGCAAGTGAAGATATAAATGCGTTGTGGCATTTTGAAGAAATGATGTATTCCTATACTGAAGGTTACACTTACTATTCTTATGCCTTTTCTTCCAATTCTGAATTTAATGAACAGATGAATTTATGGATGAACAGTAAAGAAATTGCAGAAATATTTTTACCGGTTATTGAAAAATATTATTTTGAGAATCCGGAGATGGATTATGAGGAACAATGGCGTCTGGATCAGCTTTATTCTGTTCTTGAAAAAAATCTGAAGAAATAAAAAAATAGATAGAATAAATATTTATTTCAAATAAAATAAGAAAAAAATAGATAAATGCTTTCAAATATAGTATAATAACTTTGGGAAAAATAAGCGTATTAAAATAAAAAGATAAGAAGGAAAGGAGAAGGTAATGAAAGAAAAGATACAGGCTCTAATAAATGAAAAAAAGTTTTCTGAAATCAGAGAAGAATTTAGAAATCTTAACAATGTGGAAATTTCAGATTTGCTGAACCAATTTGATAAATCGGAATTAATAATAATTTTCAGGTTATTGTCTAAAGATCAGAGTGCAGATGTATTTTCATATCTGGAACCGGAACAGCAGGAAATTATTATTAATGCCGTGACTGACCGGGAGACTGAAGTTCTTTTTAGAAATCTTTATTTTGATGACATGATTGACATTATAGAAGAAATGCCTTCAAATCTGGTAAAGAAAATATTAAAGAATACAAATTCCGAAGACAGATATCTAATAAATCAGTTTTTAAATTATCCTGAAAATTCAGCAGGAAGTATAATGACAACTGAGTATGTGGATTTAAAGAAAAATATGAAGGTATCTCAGGCAATTAAAGAAATAAGGGATACTGTTGAAGAAAAAGAAAATATATACACATGTTATGTAATAAGTGAAGACAGAAAGCTTGAAGGAGTTGTTTCGCTTAAAGAACTGATTACAAGTGATGATGACGTAACTATTGAAAGTATTATGAACCGTAACTTTGTAAGTGCCCATGCCAATGATGACCAGGAAGTAGTTGCTGATATAATCAAAAAATATGACTTGATTATTCTACCGGTGGTGGATATTGAAAACAGGCTTCTTGGGATTATAACAATAGATGATATTATTGATGTAATTGAGCAGGAAGATACAGAAGATTTTCATAGAATGGCAGGGATATCTCCAGTAGAAGAAACTTACTTGAAGACAAGTGCGTTTACAATGGCGAGACAGAGAATAATGTGGCTTGTAGTTCTTATGATTTCTGCAACCTTTACCGGAAGAATTATAAAAAGTTATGAAGATGTACTTCAGTCGGTGGTAGTACTTGCTTCATTTATTCCAATGCTTATGGATACAGGGGGAAATGCCGGAGCACAGTCTTCAACAACAGTAATTCGTGCCTTGTCATTAGGAGATGTGGAAATAAAAGATATATTTAAAATATTAAAGAAAGAATTTTTGACTTCCTTTATAGTGGCAGTAGTTCTGGCGGCTATTAACTATCTGAGACTTATAACATTAACGAAAACAAGTCTTGATGTCGCACTGGTTGTTTCTGGAACGCTTATACTGGTAGTTATTATTTCTAAAGTAATAGGGGCTTTTTTGCCAATTGTTGCCAAAACATTCAAAATGGATCCTGCAATTATGGCGGGGCCATTAATAACAACAATACTGGATGCACTGACACTTTCGATTTATTTTAAATTTGCCACTATATTCTTAAGCGGTATGATTAAGTAAAGGAGGGAACTGATGGAAGAAATGAGAGAAATAATTGAAGCTCTGGTAAAAGAAAAAAAATATTTTGAAATAAGAAAACAGTTAAATGAACTGAACGGAGTTGAAATTTCTGAAATAATAAATGATTTTGAGATTCCGGAAGTGGTAATAATGATATTCAGACTCCTGAAAAAAGATAAAGCGGCTGTCGTATTTCCGTATTTGGATTCTGAACATCAGGAAATGATAATTTATGCATCAACAGATATTGAAACAAAAAATATATTTGACGAACTTTATTTTGATGATATAGTAGATATAATTGAAGAGATGCCTGCAGATGTGGTGAAAAAAATACTAAAAAATACTGATGCAAAAGATAGACATCTTATAAATCAGCTTCTGAAATATCCTGAATACTCGGCAGGAAGCATAATGACAACAGAGTATGTTGATCTGGAAAAGGGCATGAAGGTGGCAGAAGCGATAGATTGTATAAGAAAGACAGGTAAGGATAAGGAAAATATATATACCTGCTATGTTACAAATGAAGAAGGAAAGCTTGAAGGGGTTATTTCCCTTAAGGAATTAATTGGTAAAAAAGATGATACTCTGATAGAAGATGTTATGGAGAGTAGCTTTGCAAGTGTGAATACGAATGACCATCAGGAAGAAGTAGTAGCAGTATTTAAAAAATATGACCTGATAGTTCTTCCTGTTACTGATAATGAAAATAGAATTCTGGGAATAATAACAGCAGATGATGTAATGCACGTAGTGGAACAGGAAGCTACGGAAGATTTCCACAAAATGGCGGGAATTACTGCAACTGTAGAGGAACCTTACCTGAAAACTAATGTATTTACAGTAGCCAAACAGAGAATAGGATGGCTTGCCGTACTTATGATTTCTGATACAATATCAGGAAATATAATTCAGGGATATGAAAAGGTTTTAGCACAGTCAATTATACTTACTGCATTTGTACCGATGCTGATGTCCACCGGAGGAAATGTTGGCTCACAATCATCAACAGTTGTAATACGTTCACTTGCTTTAGGTGAAATATCTCCAAAGGATGCCTTTAGAGTTTTGAAGAAAGAATTTTCGATTTCGTTAATGGTGGCATTAGTTTTATCACTCCTCAATTTCTTTAGACTGATGTGGTTTGAAAAAATAGATATTATGATAGCTCTTACAGTATCAGTAACATTAATATTTACAGTAATAGTTTCAAAAATAGTGGGTGCATTGCTTCCACTTGGAGCAAAAATTCTGAAAACGGATCCTGCCGTTATGGCAACTCCTTTAATAACAACAATTTCAGATGCTGTGACACTTATTATTTATTTTAAATTTGCAACAATGTTCTTAAAAATCGGATAATATAATATATAAAAGAACAGCTATAATTATTTAAAAAAATTCAGTTCAACAACAAAAAGAACTGAAGAATAATTTAAATAAAAGCTGTTTTTTTATATCACAACAAAAGTCTTTTAGCCCTTTCCCGCAAATTTTCCTTCTTTAATGAAGCAATGCAGACAAGGTCATTTCCACTTTCATAGTGGGGATTTTTTTTGAGAAAAAACTTCACATGATTATCTCTGAGTTCCTTATTTGAAATATCAGCAATTCCTTCCTTAAGTGAGTCAGTCAATTTATTATATTCAATAATCCCTTCAATTGGATTATATTCTCCAGGATATTTTGTATGGCCAAAAAAATCCATCAGGGATTTCATTTCAGGTGGTGTATCTTCCTTGAAATTTGGATAGAATTTTTTAAGAAAGGTAGGTAAAATTTTGTAAGTTTTATGTCCCTTTACAATAAGAAACCAGTAAAAATTCTCATACTGTTCCCCATATGTAAAGAAAAATTTTGCAAAGACCTGGAACAAGGAAAAACTTCCCCAATTTTCCTTATGAATGACTGTATCTCCGGAAAATACCCCATGTATATCTTTCCCTTCATAATTTAATTTCAATATTTTTTGAGTGGAAAATCCCTTTATTTTGTCCTTTTCATCTTTAAGAATTATACAAAAATCCTTATCTAAAAAATCCTTAGTAAAATTCTTTTTAGTAATATTATTATAAAATTTAGCCATTAAAGAATACATTTCCTTAAGCTGTTTTTCTGAAACCTGATTTATTTTTACAATGCTCCCCTGTAAGTCCATAGCGAATCCGCTCCTAAAATTTGGATTATTTTATCAATATGTTTATTTTAAAATTTCCTATATTTAATTATACTGTTTTATAGAATTATTTACAACTTAAAAATAGAAAATAATATATTATTTCAATTAAAAAAATACTTTGCTTAACAAAATATCGAAAAAATGATACTATAAAAAAATAAAAAATTACTATATAATGGGGATTGGAGAGATAAATGTCAAAGGCTATGGGAAGAAATTTATTTGAAATTGTAGAAAAAAAATTACTGGCACCAGCTATTTATATGTTTAGGGTGTATTCACCATGGGTTGCCGAAAATTCAAATCCTGGTCAGTTTATTATACTGAAAACTGATGAAAAAGGGGAGAGAATTCCATTAACAATAGCAGATTATGACAGTGAAAACGGGCTTGTTACAGTTGTAATACAAGCAATAGGTCATTCAACTGAAGATGCCTGCAGTTACAATGTTGGAGAAAAGTTCAATGATTTTGTAGGTCCTCTTGGACAGGCGTCAGATCTGATTAATCAGACAGATGAAGAACTTAAAGGGAAGAAAATCCTATTTGTAGCAGGAGGATTGGGGGCTGCACCTGTTTATCCGCAGGTTAAGTATCTTCATTCACGGGGAATAGATGCCGATGTGATAATGGGGGCAAAAACAAAAGAAATGATAATATACGAAGAAGATATGAAAAAAGTGGCTAATAATGTCTTTGTTGTGACAGATGATGGAAGCTATGGAAATAAAGGATTTGTAACAGATGAAATGGTACGTCTTATTGAAAATGAAGGAAAAAAGTATGATGAAGTAATTGCAATAGGGCCTCTTATCATGATGAAATCAGTTTCAGAGCTTACTAAAAAATATAATATTAAAACAATTGTCAGTTTAAATCCTATTATGGTTGACGGTACAGGAATGTGCGGAGCATGTAGAATTACAGTTGGAAACAGTGTGAAATTTGCATGTGTAGACGGACCTGAATTTGAAGCACATGAAATAGATTTTGATGAAGCATTGAAAAGACAGAAACTGTATAAAACTGTTGAAGGAAAAAAACTTTTAAATATTACAGAATGTGAGCAGGATAAAAGAGTAGAACTGGGAACAGAAATTTATTGTCTTGGAAAGAGCGGTAATGGAGAAAAAGAAGGAGAAGAAAAGCAGGAGATAGTCCTTGACAGGAAGAAAAAAGTTCCGGATAGATTACAGCCTGCTGAAGTGAGAATACATAATTTTGAGGAAGTAAGTAAAGGATATACAGAAGAAATGGCAATGGTGGAAGCAATGAGATGTCTTAACTGCAAAAAGCCCCTTTGCGTGCCGCAATGTCCTGTAAATATCAATATTCCTCAGTTTATAATGCAGGTTAAAAATGGGGAATTTAAACAAGCTGCAGAAACTATATGGGAAACGAGCTCACTTCCTGCAATTTGTGGGAGAGTCTGTCCACAGGAAAGTCAGTGTGAAGGAAGCTGTATAGTAGGATTCAAAAATGAGCCTGTTGCAATAGGGAGACTGGAAAGATTTGTTGCTGACTATGCTAGGGAAAAGGGAATTAAAATGGCTCTTCACAATGTTGAGAAGAAAAATAAAAAAGTTGCTGTCATAGGAAGTGGACCTTCAGGAATAGCATGTGCAGGAGATTTGGCAAAATTAGGTTATGATGTGACAATTTTTGAAGCATTGCACGAGGCTGGAGGGGTTCTAGTATACGGTATACCTGAATTCAGGCTTCCAAAAAAAGAAGTTGTTGAACCTGAAATACAGGCTATAAAAGATTTAGGAGTAAAAATAGAAACAAATGTAATAATTGGAAAAACATTGTCAGTGGATGAACTGGTTGAAAAGCAGGGATACGAAGCGGTTTACATAGCATCAGGTGCAGGACTTCCTAATTTTATGCATATAAAAGGTGAAGGATCCAATGGAGTATTTTCTGCAAATGAACTTCTGACACGAAATAATCTTATGAAGGCTCACAGCGATGAATATAAAACGCCTGTAACAGTAGGCAAAAATGCTGTTATAGTTGGAGCAGGAAACGTTGCTATGGATGCGGCGAGAACTGCAATAAGATTAGGTGCAGAAGTTACAGTAGTTTATAGAAGAACTGAGGATGAAGCTCCGGCAAGGCTGGAAGAAATAGAACATGCCAAGGAAGAAGGAGTTAAGTTTTCATTCCTGACAAATCCTGTGGAAATTATTCCAGATGAACATGGATGGGTAAAAAAAATAAGATGTATAAGAATGGAGCTGGGAGAACCTGACGAAAAAGGAAGAAGAAGACCTGTGGAAGTTCCTGATTCAGAATTTGAAATAGAATCAGATACAGTAATTATTTCAATCGGGACATCTCCAAATCCATTGATAAGTCAGGCAATTCCAGGACTGGAACTAAACAGATGGAAAGGAATTGTAACTGATGAAGAAACAGGAGCTACAAACAAGGAAGGAATCTATGCAGGAGGAGATGCTGTAACTGGAGCTGCAACAGTGATTCTTGCAATGGGTGCAGGTAAGAAGGCTGCAAAAGCTATTGATGAAATGTTAAGTGGAAAATAGGATAAAAATAGTAAAAATTAAATATAATATATGAAAAAACTATATTTTTTCATTTACTAAAATCTTACTCATATAAAACAGTCATTTATTAAGGAAAAGTCAAAAACTTGCCTAAAGGCTCAGACAGATGACTTTTCCTAAATTTATTTCCAGTTTTACATTGTAAAATTTTAAATAATTCACAAAATATAGTTTTTTACATTATTTTTTATCTTTTTGCAACTATTGAAAATGTAAATTTATCCGGACGGTAGGAAATAGTACCATATTCAAAAAGACTTCCATTTGATAGAAATGCATATGTTTCAATAACAACAACCATTTCATATTTTTTCAAATCCATATACTTTTTTTCTTCAGGAGTTGCATACCTGAATTTTATTTCCCTTCTCGAATGCGAAATTTTCAGATTAAGTTTATTTTCCAGATACTCATAAATAGATTTCTGAGAAATTTCCTTACTTAAGAAAGGAACGATTCTCCTGTCAAAATACGAAACATCATATTCGAGCTTTTCTCCGTCAAGAGAACGTGTACGGACAACTTTATAAAAATCATTGTCTTTAGTTGCGTGAAAAATATCCATCAGCTTTTTATTATCCTGAATTATATAAAGACTGACTAGATTTGTTTTTATATCGAGATTTTCAGCTTTACTCAGTTCCTGTGAAGTCTGAATTGAAGAAAGGGATACATTTTTCAGGTATCCTCTTTCAAGTATGAGGGAATTTTTCCCTTTTAATTTTTGAATATATCCTTCAAGTTCCAAAATAGAAAGAGCTTTTCTTATAGTGTCTTTTGAATAGGAGTATTCATTTGCCAGTTCAGATTCACTGGCTAGAAATTCTCCCGGTTTTAAGGAACCGTCCTTTATTTTATCTTTTATATCGTTGTATACATCTTTGTATTTGCTCATATTCTTCTGTTTCCTTATTTACTTAAAAGTTATCTTGAGTACACTCTAGTTAATTTTGCAATTCTTTCAGCCAGTTCATCTGTAAGAACTCCATGTCTTAAACGCCATTGCCAATTGCCTGCAGCAACTCCAGGAGTATTTATTCTAGCTTCACTTCCAAGACCTAGGAAATCTTGAACTGGAGATATTGCCATGCTGGCAACTGAGCTCCATGCTCCTCTTATTGCATCCCAGTGAATTTTATCATCTGATCTTGAATTCAGATAATCTCTTGCAAACTGTCTATCTTCTTCTTTTGCCTTCTGGAACCATCCTATCAATGTATCGTTATCATGAGTTCCTGTATAGACAACACAGTTTTTTGTATATGTATGTGGAAGATAGTCATTTTCTTCACCTGAATCGAATGCAAATCCTAAAATTTTCATTCCTGGGAATCCAGTAGCTTCTCTCAAATCAATAACTCCTTGAGTCATAAGTCCTAAATCCTCAGCAATAATAGGTAATTCACCTAATTGAGATTTAATAGCATTAAATAAGTCGATTCCTGGACCTGGTTCCCATTGTCCGTTTATAGCAGTGTCATCACCGTAAGGAACTGCCCAGTATGCTTCAAATCCTCTGAAGTGGTCTATTCTTATTATATCACAAGTTGAAAGGTTTGCTCTTACCCTTTCTACCCACCAGCTGTAGTTAGTTTCTTTAAGTTTTTGCCAGTTATAAAGAGGATTTCCCCATAATTGTCCTGTTGCACTGAAATAATCAGGCGGAACACCAGCCACTTTAACGGGTTTTCTTTCTTCATCAAATAGGAATATTTCCGGATTTGCCCATGCATCAGAACTATCTGCAGCAACAAATATCGGTATATCTCCTATTATTTTTATACCATTTTCATTTGCGTATCTTTTTACATCTCCCCATTGTTTAAAGAATAGGAACTGTATGAAATTATGATATTCAATATCATCTGCAAGTTCATTTCTATAATGTTCCATTGCTCCGTGTTCCCTGTTTTTTATATCGTGTGCCCATTCATTCCAAGGAAGTCCGTTAAAATGGTTTTTCAATGAAATATAAAGGCTGTAGTCATTTAACCATGAAGCATTTTCTCTTTTAAAATGTTCAAGATTTTCTCTCATTTCGTGATTATCAGAAGATTTAAAGTTTTCATATACCCTTCTTAATAAAGGATATTTCTGATTATATATTGCCCCGTAATCTATGTATTCTTCGTTATCTCCAAAAAATACATCTCTAAGGTCTTCTTCTGAAAGTAAATGAGCTTCAATAAGTAAATCAAAGTCAATAAGATAAGGATTCCCAGCAAAAGATGAAAATGACTGGTATGGAGAATCTCCATATCCTGTAGGTCCTAAAGGGAATATTTGCCATAATTTCTGTCTAGATTTTTTTAGGAAATCAATAAAAGCATAAGCTTCTTTTCCTAAAGTTCCAATACCGTATTTTCCTGGAAGGGAAGTCGGATGGAATAAAATACCTGAGCTTCTTTCAAACATATACATTTCCTCCTAAATTAGTTTATATTTTAAATATAGCCCATTTTTCCCAAAAAGTCAACAGACGAAAGTGGACATTTTCGGAGAAATTGTTATAAAACATGAACATTTACGTAAATGTATTGACAAATTAAAAAATAAAGATTATAATAGACACGAAAATTTACTATGAAAGGAATTAAAAATAAGACAATGAAGAGTAATTTTATAGAATTTTTAAAACGTGGGGATAGCAAAGAACTTAAAGAAATGACAAATCAGGAGATTTATTACAAGCTTTTAGAATATGTAAAAGAAGAAGCTGAAAAAAAATCAGAAAATAAATCAAAGAAAAAGATATATTATATATCAGCAGAATTTCTTATAGGAAAGCTATTGTCAAATAATCTTATTAATCTTGGAATATACAAGGAAATAAGGGAAGAACTAAAAAAAGCGGGAAAAAAACTAAGTGATATTGAAGAATTGGAGACAGAACCATCACTAGGAAATGGTGGACTTGGGAGACTGGCTTCATGTTTTGTAGATTCAATATCTACTTTGGGAATAAATGGGGAAGGTATAGGATTAAACTACCATTGCGGTCTTTTTAAACAGGTTTTTAAAAAAAATGAGCAGAAAGCTGAGCCAAATTACTGGATAGAAGATGAAAGCTGGCTAAGGGATACAAATATAGGATATAAGATAAAATTTAAAAACTTCACTTTAAATTCAAAACTAAAAAGAATTGATATACTTGGATATGAAAAGGACACAAAAAATTATCTGAATTTGTTTGATATTGAAAGTGTTGATTACAATTTAATAGAAGAAGGAATAACTTTTGATGAGGAAGTTATAGAAAAAAACCTTACATTATTCCTATATCCTGATGACAGTACAAAAAAAGGAGAACTTTTACGTATTTATCAACAATATTTTATGGTTTCAAATGCTGCAAGACTTATTATTACTGAAGCTTTAGAAAAGGGAAGTAATATTCATGACCTTGCTGATTATGCTTTTGTTCAGATAAATGATACTCATCCGAGTATGGTAATTCCGGAATTAATTAGAATTATGACAGAAGAATATAAAATTTCTTTTGAGGAATCTGTAAAAATTGTTACATCAATGACAGGATATACAAACCACACAATATTAGCGGAAGCACTTGAGAAATGGCCATTAGAATACCTTGAGGAAGTTGTACCTGATATAGTTGATATAATAAAAAAACTTGATAAAATTGTAAAAATAAAATATAATAATGATAACGTACAAATTATAGACAAAGAAGATAGAGTCCACATGGCAAATATGGACATACATTTTTCATCAAGTGTAAATGGGGTAGCTTATCTACATACTGAAATTTTGAAAAACAGTGAACTTAAGGATTTTTATGAAATTTATCCGGAAAAGTTTAACAACAAGACAAACGGAATTACCTTCAGAAGATGGCTTGAAAGCTGTAATGAAGACCTTGCAGATTATATAAAGGAATTAATAGGAACAGGTTATCTTACAGATGCTGAAAAACTGGAAGAGCTTTTAAAATTTTCTGATGATAAGGAAGTATACAGAAAACTGGAAAATATAAAAAAGGAAAACAAACTGAAGTTGAAGGAATATCTACAGCATACACAAGGTATTGTAATAGATGAAAATAGCATAATAGACACGCAGATAAAAAGATTCCACGAATATAAGCGTCAGCAGATGAATGCTTTATATGTAATAAAAAAATATCTTGATATAAAAAGTGGAAAACTTCCTGAAAGAAAAATAACTGTACTTTTTGGAGGGAAAGCCGCTCCAGCATATATAATCGCTCAGGATATAATTCATCTGATACTTTGTCTGTCAGAAATTATAAACAATGATCCTGAAGTAAACAAGTATCTGAATGTATATCTGGTTGAAAACTATAATGTAGGACTGGCTGAAAAAATAATTCCTGCAACAGATATTTCAGAACAGATTTCCCTTGCATCAAAGGAAGCGAGTGGAACAGGAAACATGAAATTTATGTTGAATGGTGCATTAACTTTAGGAACAATGGATGGAGCAAATGTTGAAATCTGTGAACTTGTAGGTAATGAAAATATCTATATTTTTGGAAAACATAGTGATGAAATCATAGAATTATATGAAAAAGAAGGATACGTTTCAAAAGACTACTATAAACAGGAAGGAATTAAAGAAGTAGTTGATTTTATTACTTCAGAAGAACTTGTTAAAGTAGGAAACAGTGAAAGACTGGAAAGACTGCATAATGAACTTATAAATAAAGACTGGTTCATGACACTTATTGACTTTAATGAATATTATGAAGTTAAGGAAAAAATGTTGTCTGACTATGAAAATAAGGATCTTTGGTATAAAAAGGTCATAAATAACATAGCTAAAGCAGGATTCTTCTCTTCAGACAGAACAATAAGTCAATATGAAAATGAAATATGGAAAACAGAAGATAAAAAATAATTAAAATTTATAATATTTAGTGCTGTTTCGGAGAATTATCCGGAACAGTCCTGTTTCTCTCTAAAAATAAGAGAAAAAAACAACGTGGTTACAAAATAAAGTTATTATAAAATTTAAAAGAAAGGAAAGGTAAAGATATGAAACTGTTGACTATCAATGTTCATGCCTGGATAGAGGAAAATCAGGATGAAAAGATGGAAATACTGGCAAAAGTAATTGCAGAAAATGACTATGATGTAGTAGCTATGCAGGAAGTAAATCAGTCTATGAACAGTCCTGTAGTTTTTAGGGCAATCCGTCAGGATAACTATGGTTGGGTACTTCTGGAAAAAATCAGTAAATATACTGACAGAACCTATTATTATCATTGGAGTAATTCGCATATTGGCTACGGTAAATATGATGAAGGTCTTGCAATTATAACAAAACATAAGCTTTTAGATGTAGATGAATTTTATTGTACTAGGGCTCAAAGCGTAAATACAATTACATCGAGAAGAATTAACAGTGCAACAATTGAATATAAGGGGCAGAAAGTAGAATTTTACACTTGCCATATGAATCTTCCTACAAATCAGGAAGAAAAAATGGCAGATAATATCCAGACAATACTGAAAAGAAGTCAAACTGATAATTTAAAGATACTAATGGGAGATTTCAATACTGATGCAATAAATAGTCCTGAAGATTACAAAATGATTCTTTCTCAGGGACTGTATGACACATATACTATGGCGGAAGAAAAAGATAGTGGAATTACAGTAGGAGGAAACATTGATGGATGGAGTAAAAGCAAGGAAGAAAAACGTATAGACTATATTTTAAGTAACAAGGAAATAAAAGTTAAAAGCAGCAAAGTAATATTCAATGGAGAAAATCATCCAGTTGTGTCAGACCATTATGGGCTGGAAGTTATTCTGGATTTGTAAGAATATAAGGCATTTTAAATTGAAATACGAAAATGAAATAAAAAGTTAAAAAAGATTTACGTAAATGTATTGACAAATTAAAAAAATGTGGTATATTTAAAATATGAAAAAATCATATATAAAAATTTTAGGAGGTAGTAAAAATGATGAAAAAAATCCAACGTTTTGGTGGAGCAATGATGGCACCAGTTCTATTATTTGCATTTACGGGGATAGTAGTAGGACTTGCATCAGTATTCACTAATACACAAGTTGTGGGGAAAATTGCTGAAGAAGGGACAATGTGGTATAAATTCTGGTATGTAGTTGCAGAAGGTGGTTGGACAGTATTTAGACAAATGCCTTTATTATTTGCAATAGGATTACCAATAAGTTTGGCAACAAAGACAAATGCAAGAGCATGTTTAGAAACATTTGCATTATATATGACATTTAACTATTTTGTATCTGCGATATTAAAAGTATTCTATGGAATAGATGCAGCTAAACAAATAGCAGACGGTGTAACAGGTTATTCTGCAATAGCCGGAGTTCCAACAATAGATACAAGTTTATTTGGTGGTATTCTAATCGCAGCATTGGTAGTATATATACATAATAAATACTTTGACAAGAAATTACCTGATTTCTTAGGAGTATTTCAAGGTTCAGTATTTGTATATATTATAGGATTTATAGTTATGATTCCTTGTGCATTTTTAACAGTATTAATCTGGCCTAAAGTTCAAATGGGAATTGGTGCAATGCAAGGATTTATGAAGGCTTCAGGAGTATTAGGAGTATGGGTTTATACATTCTTGGAAAGAATATTAATACCTACAGGATTACACCACTTTGTTTACACACCATTTGTATTTGGTCCGGCAGTAGTTCCTAACGGAATTCAAGTTTACTGGGTTGAACACATAAAAGAATTTGCTCAAAGTACAGAACCATTAAAAACTTTATTCCCAGGTGGAGGATTCGCATTACATGGAAACTCAAAAATATTTGGTGCAGCAGGAATAGCACTTGCTATGTACTCTACTGCAAAACCTGAGAAAAAGAAAGTAGTAGCAGCATTATTAATACCAATAGTATTTACAGCAGTAGTTTCAGGAATAACTGAACCATTAGAATTTACATTCTTATTTATAGCTCCAGTATTGTTTGCAGTTCACGCTTTCTTAGCGGCAACAATGGCAGCGACAATGTATGCTTTTGGAGTAGTTGGAAATATGGGTGGAGGACTTCTTGACTTCCTATTCTTAAACTGGATACCAATGTTTAAAAATCACTCTGGAACAGTAATTACTCAAATAATAATAGGATTAATATTTACAGTAATATACTTCTTCGTATTTAGATTCTTAATTCAAAAAATGAATCTGAAAACTCCAGGTAGGGAAGATGAAGATGAAGAAATGAAACTTTACACAAAAGCTGATTATAAAGCTAAACATGGTGAAGGTGGAGCAGCAGCTTCAGGTTCTTCAGATGACCAGTATATGGATCAGGCAATAATAATTCTTGAAGCATTAGGTGGAAAAGATAATATCGAAGAATTAAATAACTGTGCAACAAGATTAAGAGTAAGTGTAAAAGATGAATCTAAATTAGCAAAAGACGCTGCATTTAAAGCAGGTGGAGCACACGGAGTAGTTAGAAAAGGTAAAGCAGTTCAAGTAATTATAGGATTGACAGTGCCACAAGTAAGAGAAAGAATTGAAAACTTAGTTAAATAGGACAAAAAATAAGAAAGAATTTTCAGAAGTGATATAGAGCTTATGAAAGTTCTTTCTTTTTATATTTAGAATTTATAATATGTGTAGGGATAGTGAAAGAGGTAGTTATTCTTTATTGTTAAAAAAATATTGACAAAATAGCTTTAAATGATATAATAATTATATCAAATGAAAGGAATTGATGTTATATGGGAAAAGTTGTTGTTAATTTTAGAATAGATAAAGAAACAAAGCAAGAAATGGAAAAAATTTGTGAGGATATAGGAATTTCAATAGGGACAGCCTTTAATATTTTTGCAAAAAAATTTACTCGTGAAAGAAAAATACCGTTTGAACTAGATTCAGATCCTTTTTATAGTCAAAAAAATATTGAAAGATTAAAAAAATCTATTGAACAAATGGAAAAAACAGGTGGAACTGTTCATGAGGTTGATTATGATTAAATCATGGACTGATGAAGCATGGGAAGAATTTGAATACTGGAACTCATAAAAGATATTGATAGAAATGGATATACAGGAATTGGGAAACCAGAAGCTCTGAAACATGATTTAAGTGGATATTGGAGCAGAAGAATAGACGCTGGAAACAGGATTGTTTATAAAATTGAAGATGGAATTATAAAAATTGTTCAATGTGGCTCTCATTATAGGGATAAATAAAAAATAATTTTAATAAAGTATGGTAGGGCTGTCTCAAAAAAATTGAAATATGGAATTCATATTTTAAAATTTGAGACAGCCCTTTTTCTTATTATTATTTAAAATAAAATTATCTTTTGGCAATCGCTGTAAAAGTGAATTTTTCAGGGTGGTGAACAATACTTTCATATTGAAATAATGCACCGTTTGAAAGATAAGCATGAGTTTCAATAACAACAACCATATTAATCCCTTTTAATTTGAAATATTCCTGTTCTTCGGGAGTGATTTTTCTAAATTTTATATCTCTTCGCGAATAGGCAATCTTTAAATTCAAATCATTTTCCAAATATTCATATATAGAGTTTTTGGGGATTTCTTCATTTAGAAAAGGCACAATTTTTCTATCAAAGAAAGAAGTGGAATAACTTAAAACTTCATCATCTAGAGAATTTATACGAACAACCTTATAAAAATCAGCATCTTCAGAAACATTAAATTTTTTCATCAGTTTTTCTATGCCCTGAACAATATACAAGCTTATCAGATTAGTCTTAATATTGATATTCTGCATTTTATTTATTTCCTGTTTAGTCTGAATTGTAGTCAGTGGAAGATTTTCCAGATTTCTTTTTTCCATAACAATAGATTTCTTACCTTTTATTTTCTGTATGTATCCTTCAGCCTCCAGCATGGCTAAAGCCTTCCTCACAGTAAGTTTGGAAAAATTATAGTCTTTTGCCAGATCATCTTCCTTTTTTAGAAATTCACCTGTTTTTATTGTATTATTCATAATTTTTTCTTTTATATCGTTATAGACTTTTTCATATTTATTCATTTTTATATATACCTTTCATTTAATGATAATATATTATACTATAAAATATATAAAATAACAACATAAATAGTAGAAGAATTATATAAAAAATAAAAAAATAAAAAAAGATTTATATAAACCTATTGCAATTTATAAAAAAATATGATATAAATAGACATACAGTAAAAAACAAACATATTTAATAATAAAAACGAATGGGAGATGAGTATTTATGAAAAAATTTTCAATTGTAGTAGCTGGTGGGGGAAGTACATTTACTCCGGGGATTGTTCTGATGTTATTGGATAACTTGGACAAATTTCCAATCAGACAAATTAAATTTTATGACAATGATGCAGAAAGACAGGAAATCATTGCAAAAGCATGTGATATAATAATAAAGGAGAAGGCACCGGATATTAATTTCGTATATACTACTGATCCTGAAACAGCATTTACAGATGTTGACTTTGTTATGGCACATATAAGAGTTGGGAAATATGCAATGCGTGAGAAAGATGAGAAAATACCTTTAAAACATGGAGTATTAGGACAGGAAACTTGTGGACCTGGAGGAATTGCATATGGAATGCGTTCAATTGGTGGAGTTATTGAGTTAGTTGATTATATGGAAAAATATTCACCAAATGCGTGGATGTTAAACTATTCAAACCCTGCAGCAATTGTGGCGGAAGCAACTAGAAGATTACGTCCAAATTCTAAAATATTAAATATTTGTGACATGCCAATTGGAATTGAATTGAGAATGGCTGAAATGCTTGGACTTGAATCAAGAAAAGACATGGTTATAAGATACTTCGGATTGAATCACTTTGGATGGTGGACAGATATAAGAGATAAAGAAGGAAACGACTTGATGCCTGCATTAAAGGAAAAAGTTGCAAAAGTTGGATATAATGTACCAATTGAAGGGGAAAATACAGAAGCAAGCTGGAATGATACATTTACAAAAGCAAAAGATGTATTTGCAATTGATCCTACAACATTACCGAACACATACTTAAAATACTACTTATTCCCTGATTATGTGGTAGAGCATTCAAACCCTAACCACACAAGAGCAAATGAAGTAATGGAAGGAAGAGAAAAGTTTGTATTTGGTGAATGTAAAGCAATTGCAGAAAAAGGAACTGCAAAAGACAGCAAACTTCACGTAGATGACCATGCATCATATATAGTTGATTTAGCAAGAGCAATCGCTTATAATACAAAGGAAAGAATGCTATTAATCGTAGAAAATGACGGAGCATTGTCAAACTTTGATCCAACTGCAATGGTAGAAGTACCTTGTTTAGTAGGTTCAAATGGACCTGAAAAAATAGTTCAGGGGAAAATTCCTCAATTCCAAAAAGGATTAATGGAACAACAAGTTTCTGTTGAAAAATTAACAGTAGAAGCATGGATTGAAGGGTCATACCAAAAATTATGGCAGGCAATCACATTGTCAAGAACTGTGCCAAGTGCATCTGTTGCAAAAGCAATATTGGATGATTTAATTGAAGCTAATAAGGACTTCTGGCCAGTGCTGAAATAGTTTATAAATTAGAATAATCAAAATTAAAAAACATATTTATTTTCTGAGATTATCTTAAAAGTTAAAAAGATTTATTTTTAAATTACTACTGACTTGAGGGATAATCTCTTTTAAATATTAGTAATATACTTTTTAAGGAGAAAAAATGGATACAAAAAAATTAGATAAAAAATGGTGGCAAAAAGAGGTTGGATATCAGATATATCCAAGAAGTTTTTATGACAGCAACAATGACGGAATTGGAGATTTAAATGGAATTACAGCGAAACTGGATTATCTTAAGGAACTTGGGATAACTCTTATCTGGGTTTGTCCAATATTTAAGTCACCAATGGATGACAACGGATATGATATTTCAGATTATTATGATGTGAATCCTGAATTCGGGACAAAGGAAGATTTGGAAAAATTGATTGCAGAGGCCGAAAAAAGAGGGATAAAAGTAATTTTAGATTTGGTAATTAATCATACTTCTGATGAGCACGAGTGGTTTTTGGAAGCATTGAAAAATCCTGAAAGCAAGTACAGAAATTACTATATTTTCAAAAGAGGTAAAAATGGATTGCCACCAACAAACTGGAGATCACATTTTGGAGGTTCTGCTTGGGAAAAAGTTGAAGGGGAAGCTGATGAAAATGGAAATGAAATGTACTATTTGCATTTATTTACAAAAAAACAGCCTGACTTAAATTGGGAAAATCCTGAAGTTAGGAAAGAGCTTTACAAAATGGTAAATTATTGGCTTGAAAAGGGAATTGCTGGATTTAGAGTTGATGCGATTAATTCGATAAAAAAAGATGCAAGATATTTGGATTTGCCAGTTGATGGAGCGGATGGAAGGGCATACAATGTGGAATATACTTTGAATCAGCCTGGAATTGAAGAGTTTTTAAGCGAATTGGCAAAAGAAACTTTCAAAAAATATAATGCGATGACTGTTGCGGAAACTCCAATGCTTGAGTATGAAAGATACAATGATTTCATTGGAGATGATGGATTTTTTACAATGATTTTTGATTTTAGCTATACGGATTTAGATATGACAAAAGGCGGATTTTATTATTCATTGAGAGATATTCCAACAATAGAGCTTAGGGATGCTATTTTTGAAAGTCAACTGACTCAGCAAAAATATGGATGGGGAGCACCATTCTTTGAAAATCACGATTTGCCAAGAAGTTTGAATAAATTTTTTGGTGAAAAAGCGAATGAAACAAATGCAAAATTGTTAGCAAATGTATTTTTCTTCTTGCGAGGAACACCATTTATTTATCAAGGTCAAGAAATTGGGATGGATAATTTTGTGAGAAATGATATTTCTGAATTTGATGATATTGCGAGTAAAGACCAATATCAACGGGCATTAGGAGAAGGATTTTCATCTGAAGAAGCATTATATTTTGTAAATAAACGAAGCCGTGACAATTCAAGAACACCTATGCAATGGGACAACAGCAAAAACGCTGGTTTTTTAAAAGATGAAAACTCAAAATCATGGATAAAATTAACAGGAAGCCAAGCCACAACAAATGTAGCAGACCAAATAAATGACAAAGATTCAATTTTTTCACACTACAAAAAAATGATTGATTTGAGACAAAATGGAAAATATTCAGACTGCCTGATTTATGGAGACTTTATTCCTGTTCCACTTGAAAATGAAAAAATAATTGCCTATGTAAGAAAATATGAAAATCAGAAACTTCTCTGTATCAGTAATTTTTCTGAGTTGAAACAGGAAGTTGAATTAAATGATATTGCAAAAGTTCTTGGAGAAAAAGAAATTATACTTGGAAAAATTTTAATTAATAATTTTGATAAAATCGGAAAAGATGAGAAAAAGTTAAATTTAGAAGGATTCCAAAGTTTGTTAGTTGAGATTTAGTAAAAAAAAATTACAATAAAAAAGAGACTATCTAGAAATAAAAAATAAAAACCATATTTATGAAAAACTGTTTTACATAAGTGAAATTTTGTTAAATAAATATGGTTTTTATATTATTTTTTAAGTTTTTTTTGGCTCTTTGTCAAGAGTGGGGGTGGAAAAAGTTC